>CALUKG010000024.1 GCA_944321155.1 uncultured Bacteroidales bacterium
TCAAACCAAAATGTCAAAGAACTCTCGTTATTTGATGATATTTAAAACTAATGCGATTTTATCGCACCAGTAGTAATATTCAAATTAAAAACAAGCATTTATGAAACGGACTTTCTTTTTGATGGTATTGGCATTGTGGTCAATATGCGCATGGGCACAGATAACGGCAGCCGAAGAACACGAGGTGGTGGCGGTCTATGAAAAGATGGGTTTGCCCGATGGTAGTCTGGATGAAGATGGCGATGAAGTGAAATTTGTGTTCGTTCCGACAGATTTGGATGAAGGCACTTATAATGTGGAGATAGGGGAGCGTGTGCACTCCAGAATGTATCAAATTAAGGGCACCAACCTCTATATGGAATTCCGCTACAGTCCTTTCCTTTCCATGTTTGATGAAGGTGTATTGGAATGGCCTTTTTATGGCAATGGAACGTTTTTTGAACGCGAATAAATCCCATCTCCTCTCTCCACATCCCGTTCGTCGCTCCAACCCCTCCTTCCGCCTCCATTCTTAATGTCATTCCGCAGAAATGCGGAATCCAGCAGCTCGGCTTTTAGCCTCCGCCCTTAATGTCCTCCCGCAGCAATGCGGGATCCAGTAGCCAAGTATACAGCGTCTGTTTCAATGTGCACCACACAACAACGGAATCCAGAAGTATCGTTCCCAGCCTCCGTGTTTAATGTATACGCCAATAATCACTTTGCTTATAATAATGAACTTAAAAAACTCAAGTCAATAGGAGGTACAGTAATATCTGAAAGTTTTTCCTTTATAAGGAATCCCATATAAAGCGGAATCGTGAGTACTTCTCCATCACGTCCCACATTGTAATTGCCCAACTTGATGGCATTGTTCACATGATACACATTCTTGTTCTTCAAAACGGTTGTCATGCTTTTGGCCTTACCCGTCTTTGATTTTACTTCCAATATAACGCATTCTCCTTTGTATCTTACAAGGAAATCCAGTTCTAGGCCACTGTTTTTTTGGAAATAATAGAGCTTTTGTCCTGATTTGTACAGAAAATCAGCCATAAGATTCTCAAATATGGCACCCTTATACCCTAAAAGATTGCCTTTAAGAATATCTGCCTGCGTGCCGTAGTCCAGCATGGCAACGAAAATACCTATATCAGTGGTGTAAACTTTGAAATTGTCTTTAATGGAATTTCCTTCCAAAGGTAATTCTGTAATTTGGGTGTTATAGCATCTCTGTACTATCCCTGCATCTTCCAACCATTGAATGCTACCAATATATTGTGAGGAACGTCCGCCTTTTCTGACAACGGCATATTGGAACTTTTTGTTCTCTTTGGCTAATTGTTTGGGGATAGATTCAAAGCATTCACGTATGTGAGGTTTATCTGCATCAAGAGCATATTTTACCATATCTTCCTCATATTCAGCTATAAGGTTACGCTGGGTGTTATAGGTAATTTCAATGTTCTTTGTTTCCAGGAACTTATTGACTACCTCTGGAAGTCCCCCGACAATTACATATCTGTACAATAATTCCATCATTGCCTTGTGAATACCTTCTGGAACTATCTTCTCATCTTCAAAACATGATTTAACCGAATCAATAACATTTTCGCTGATACCGTTTGCCCACAAAAACTCCTCAAAATCCAATGGATACATAGTAACTATTGTTTCATATCCAACTGGAACGGAGTCTGGATTTGCATTTTCATTTTCTTCCTTTTTCCCATACCCCTTTACTCCTAAAAGTGAACCGGTGGCAATAACATCAAATCGGCCGTCTATACTAAATGATTTTAAGGCAGTTCTAGCTTCTTTACATTCTTGAATTTCGTCAAGAATGATACAGGTTTTCCTATTGATAAAACGGCTACCAGGTATCAATGCTGAAAGGTTGAGAATAATGGTATCAACATCCATATTGCCCGTAAAGGCAGATTTCCTGTCTGGTTCTAATATGAAGTTTATATAAACTACACTTTCGTAGTTTGCTTCTGCAAATTTTTGGACAATGTATGTCTTGCCACACTGACGAATGCCTTTTATCACAAGGGGTTTTCTTTCCTCAGATTTCTTCCATTCTGCCAAGACCGTTTCAATTTTTCTCCTAAGCATAGCCTTAATTTGTTTGTTCATGGGCAAAACTACACATTTTCAATTAAATAAACAAGTATGCTACACTTTTTCAAGCGAAGGTAGAGTCAATCAGCAAGTGCAATATTACGAAATTAAATTGAAGAATCTCTTTTTTGGCGTATTAAACTTCAGTTTTTCCCTTGGTCTTCTGTTTATTTTGTACTGTACCTTCTTTATAAAATCGTCTTCGATTAGTCTGAAGTCGGTTCCTTTAGGTATATATTGCCTGACCAGCTTGTTCATGTTTTCGATAGCCCCTTTCTGCCATGAGGCATATGAGTCTGCAAAAAAGACCTTTGTTCCGAGTGCCTTGGCGATTTTCCTGTGGCATGCAAATTCAGTTCCGTTATCGGTTGAATGGTAAGCACATTCTTCCTGTAGGGCATAAGCAGCCTTATGACAGTATCCGCCACCTTGTCTGGATTCTTTCCGTATGGTAGTCTTTCCATAATCAGATAGTTGACGGAGCGTTCGCACAAGGTAAGTATGGCACTCTTCTGTCCCTTCCCGATAATGAGATCCATCTCCCAATCCCCAAACCGGCTGCCATCCGCTTCCTTGGGCCTGTCATGGATGCTGATCCTGTCCGGGATGTTGCGAACCCTGGTTTTTGCCGGCAACCTCACATGCCGCCTGTACTTCATCCTGTGGCGGCAGTGTCCGGACAGTTCACCGGTCTTGTCGGCACGTATCCATTTGTATATGGTCTCATGCGAAACACGGTCACCCTTCAGGGCAAGGTAGCCGGATATCTGTCTGGGAGACCAGTCTTCGTTCCTCAACAGGGACAAGGCCTCCCTTTTAATGTTGTAGTTGACATGACGGTTGCCGGGCAAGTGGCGCCCACGGATCACTGCATTCTCATGGGCAGAACGCCAGCTGTAGTGACCACAACGTGTGGAGTTGCGACTGATTTCACGGCTTACCGTTGATGGATGGACATTAATCTGCCGAGCAATGGCTTTCAGGCTTTTGCCTTCTTGTAATCCCAGATAGATTGCGTATCTTTGCTCACGGGTTAAGTGATTATACATATGCAATACAAAATTAGTTAATCCATTGGGGAGGTGAAAGCTTCCCCTTTCTTTTTTTGTATTGCTGACTGACACTACTGACTTTTTTTCTCCCTCTGCTCTTTCCGCTATGCTACAAGAGCAGAGGGAGAAAATTGCACTTCTAACTTGAATTTACACTTTTTCAAGCGAATAATCATTTGTTCTCTACACTTTTTCAAGGGAATAATTGTCTAGTCGTTACACTTTTTCAAGGGAATCACACTCCTCAATCTTCCATATACCCCCTCTATTACCCGTCATTCCGCAGCAATGCGGAATCCAGTAGTCAGGCATATTGCGTCCGTTTCAATGTACGCCACACAACAACGGTATCCAGTAATCCTTGCTCCTAGCGCTCGCCCCAAATGTCATTCCGCAGCAATGCGGAATCCAGAAGCAATGCCCCAGCGTCCGTTTTCAAAGCCACCTCAAAATAAAGTCCATAATTTCATGCCTATCTCTCTCCACCATCATCCCCCCTTTACACCCCCATAACCGCCTCCCAATCTTCCCTTTGGGTATGTCGTAGATTTTTGCTAATATTGCAAGTTATTTCTGAGATTGAATAAACAATAGTATGAAGGTATTGAAGTTTGGCGGCGCCTCAATTGGTTCGCATGAAGGCGTTGACCGTGTAAAAGAGATTGTATTATCCCAGCAGGAAGATGTTATAGTGGTCGTGTCCGCTTTGTCGGATGTTACAGACGAGCTTTACCGTTTGATAGAATTGGCAGCACATGGCGAGCTTGAGCAGTACGAACAGGGTTTGGTACGCTTGGAAGAGCGTCATTTTGATTTGGCGCATTATGCCGTATTGCCCGAACGCAAAGAGGTGGTGGAAAAAGGCATGCAGTCCTTGTTTGCCGATTTGGGAAATATCCTGCGTGGAGTCTATCTTATCCGGGATGTGTCGGAACGTATCACCGATACGATTGTCAGTTATGGCGAGCGTTGTGCGGCTTTGATGGTGGCGAATATGCTTTCGGGAGCGAAACATTATGAAGCCATGGAAATTATGCGTACGGAATGCCAGTTTGGCAAGCATGTGGTGGACTTTGAAGAGACAAACAGTCGCATCCGTGGGGTGTTTGGCCAGCACGAAGGCATAGCCGTTTTGGGTGGATTCATTGCCAAAGACCGTACAACGGAAAACATCACCAACTTGGGACGTGGCGGTTCTGACTATACAGCTGCTGTGGTGGCTGCCGCTTTGAATGCTTCATGCTTGGAAATATGGACCGATGTGGATGGGTTCATGACAGCCGACCTGACCATTGTCGATACGGCTTATACCATTGAGGAACTGAATTTTACAGAGGCAATGGAGTTGTGCAACTTTGGTGTGCGTGTCATCTATCCTCCTACGATTTTCCCTGTTTACCACAAAAACATTCCCATTCGCATCAAGAATACGTTTAATCCGACGGCAAAGGGCACCTATATTTCCGCCAAGACTACCAGCGATCCCGAGCGTCCGATTAAGGGTATTTCAAGTATCAACGATATGGCCTTGCTGACCGTGCAGGGATTGGGTATGGTGGGCATCATTGGTGTGAACTACCGTATCTTCCGTGCCTTGGCCAAGAATGGTATCAGTGTGTTCCTTGTTTCACAGGCATCTTCTGAAAACAATACGTCCATTGGTATCCGCCCTGTAGATGGTGAAAAGGCTATCCGTGTGTTGCGTGAGGAGTTTGCCCACGAAATGGCGCAAGGCGAAATCAGCAACATCTTTACCGAAGACGGTTTGGCCACAGTGGCTGTAGTGGGTGGTTCCATGCGTCACATGCCGGGCATAGCCGGAAAACTGTTCGGCACTCTTGGACGTAACGGTATCAACGTGGTGGCATGTGCACAGGGAGCGCAGGAAATCAACATTTCGTTTGTGGTGAAAAAGGAATCGCTCCGCAAGGCCTTGAACGTCATACACGATTCTTTCTTCCTTTCGGAATATCAGGTGCTCAATCTGTTTGTGATTGGTGTGGGCACTGTGGGCAGCAGTCTGATAGAGCAATTGCGCCAGCAGCACGACAAACTGATGGAGAGCAAGCGGCTGAAGATAAATGTGGTGGGTGTGGCGTCGTCCAACAAACTCCTCACCGATAGCGACGGCTTGCCGTTGGACACGTGCATCAGCGATTTGCGTGCCAAGGGTTTCCCTTCAACGCCGGTACGCCTGGCCGACGAGGTGATTGGCATGAACATCTTCAATTCTGTGGTGGTCGATTGTACGGCAAGTGCCGATGTGGCAGCCCTCTATCCTTTGTTCCTCCAGCATAACATATCGGTGGTGGCAGCCAATAAGATTGCCGCTTCATCTGACTATGCGCAATATGCCCAACTGAAGGAATATACACGTACGCACGGGGTGAAATTCCTCTTTGAAACCAATGTGGGGGCTGGCTTGCCTATTATCAACACGATGAACAGCCTGATTAATTCGGGCGACACGATTTTGAAGATTGAAGCGGTCTTGTCGGGCACGCTCAACTATATTTTCAATACGATTAGCGAAGATGTTACCTTGAGCAAGGCTATTCGCATGGCACAGGAGGCGGGATTTTCCGAGCCTGACCCTCGAATTGACTTGAGTGGCAAGGATGTTGTAAGGAAATTGGTGATATTGGCACGTGAAGCCGGTTACAGAATAGAGCAATCGGATGTACGTCAAGAACTCTTCTTGCCTGAAAATTGTTTTATAGGCAGTCTGGATGAGTTTTGGGAACGTGTTCCGGCGCTGGATGAAACATTTGAACGCCGCAGAAAGCAGCTTGCTGCGGAAAACAAGTGCTGGCGTTTTGTGGCCTCCATGGAACGGGGTGTGTGCAAGGTGGGACTGGAAGAGATTGAGGAAAAACATCCGTTCTACGACTTGCAGGGTAGCAACAACATTATTTTGCTGACCACGGAACGCTACAAGGAATATCCAATGGTGATAAAGGGATACGGAGCCGGAGCTTCCGTAACGGCAGCCGGTGTATTTGCAGACATAATCAGTATAGCAAACATACGATAATGAAAAAGATAATTCTTATAGCTTTGGCTGGTTTGCTGTTGCCTTTAGCTTCATGCAGGCGCACCAAACCCCAATCGCCTTCCAATCGTCCCGAAAAGGACACGGTGGCACTGAACTTGCTGGAGATGAACCAGCGTTATGTGCAGGCGGCCGGCAACGAACTGGCGTTTTATGTAAAGGGACAGGATAAACCTTATGTGCTCGACGAAATGGGCTATTGGTATTATATAGCCAAGAAAGGGAGCAACCGTCCTGCTACTACTGTGGAACAGCTACAGATTCGCCAACAGGTTTATCTCTTGTCCGATTCCACTCAGTTGTGCAAGGATGAGCAGTTGACCATTGCACCGGGGCGGAAAGAAGTGGTTGATGCCGTGGACATGTGCATGGAATATTTGCACACGGGCGACTCTGTGTCTATTCTGGCACCATGGTATCTGGCTTATGGACAGCGTGGCGATGACGATATATTGCCTTATGCATGTGTAAGGATTGAACTGAAGATAAGTGAGTGATTTGTATATTTGTCCGAATAATCGGAAATTTGCAGCCTAAAACAGAAATTGTATGAAGAAACTTCTTTTATTGGTTACGACAGCGGCTTTGGTGTTGGGATTGTATTCCTGCAATGAAGAGACGTATGCGCAAGAATTGAAAGCTGAACAGAAGATAATCGACGCATTTATAGAACGACAGGGTATCCATGTGTTGGAATCATGGCCTACTGATTCTGTCTTTGCCGAAGATGAATACGTCCTGCTGGAAAGCGGAGTCTATTTCCAGTTGGTCAACAAGGGTAGTGGCAATGACACGGCACGTGTGAAGGATATCATCGTATTGCGCTACATGCGTTATTCCTTGACTGAATATGCTGATACAACCAACTATATGCAGACGGATTATCCGATTGAGTTTCAATATGGCAATTATAGTGATGCAAATGCCTGCAATGCTTTTCATGAGGCTGTGGGCTATATGAAGCGCAACAATTCGGAAGCACGTATGATAGTGCCTTCCAAACAGGGCTTTTCGTCGGATATGCGTCCGGCAACCCCTTATGGATATGATATGAGGATTAAAATAAAGAAATAAATATATGTCACTAATCAAATCAATTTCAGGTATTCGCGGTACGATTGGCGGCCGCGTTGGTGACGGACTCAGTCCGATAGATATAGCAAGATTTACGGCAGCTTATGCCACTTTTATAGCCCAAACGGCTGGCGAAAACAGAAAGATTGTTGTGGGACGTGATGCCCGTATCTCTGGACCTATGGTGGAACAATTGGTGTGTGGCACTCTCATGGGTATGGGATTCGACGTAGTGAACATTGGTTTGGCTTCCACTCCAACCACCGAAATGGCTGTTACTTTCGAACAGGCAGCCGGTGGTATTATCCTCACAGCCAGCCACAACCCGAAACAATGGAACGCACTGAAACTGCTTAACAGCAAGGGCGAATTCCTGAACGATAAGGAAGGCAAAGAGGTATTGGGCATTGCCGAAAAAGAGGATTTTGTATTTGCGGAAGTGGACCAGTTGGGCACGTTGATGCATAAGGACGAATATACTCAACGCCATATTGAAGCTGTATTGGCATTGCCATTGGTGGATGTGGAAGCTATCCGCAAAGCCGATTTTACGGTGGCTGTCGATTGTGTCAATTCCGTAGGTGGCATTGCTATTCCTGCTTTGCTCGACGCGCTGGGCGTTCATAAGATTGTGAAACTGAACTGCACGCCCGACGGACATTTCCCACACAACCCGGAACCTCTTCCGCAGCATCTTACGGAAATATCCAACTGCCTGAAACAGGGTGGGGTGGATGTTGGTTTTGTGGTTGACCCTGACGTGGACCGCTTGGCCATCATTTGTGAAAACGGTGAAATGTTCGGCGAGGAATATACTTTGGTATCAGTAGCCGACTATGTATTGGAACACACTCCTGGCAATACGGTGAGCAACATGAGTTCTACACGTGCTTTGCGTGATGTAACCTTGCGTCATGCTGGCTGCTACAAGGCTTCTGCCGTTGGTGAAGTGAATGTGGTAGCTGCCATGAAGGAAACCAATGCCGTAATCGGTGGCGAAGGCAATGGCGGAGTGATTTATCCGGAATTGCATTATGGCCGTGATGCTTTGGTGGGCATTGCCTTGTTCTTGACCCAATTGGCCAAAAAACAATGTACCGTTTCCGAACTGCGCGCCAGCTATCCGAATTATTTCATCTCTAAAAACCGCATTGACCTCACACCGCAAATAGATGTGGATGCGATATTGATTGCGATGAAAGGTCTTTACAAGCAGTTTGAAACCAACGATGCCGACGGCTTGAAGATTGATTTCCCACAAGGTTGGGTACATTTGCGCAAATCAAATACCGAACCGATTATCCGCGTTTATTCCGAAGCACCAACCATGGAACAGGCCGACAATTTTGCCCGTGCCACTATGGCCGAAATCAAACGCCTCGCTGGAATATCAGAAGAATAAGAAAGAATAGTTGATTTTTTGATAAGGCCCCGCCCATAATGGATATAATGTCCGTTGTGGGCGGTTAAATTTTCAATCTAATTTGTTAGCCGCATTTTGCTAGGCATCCCATTCAAACGTTACACCACACCCGTTCTTCTCACCTGTCATACCGCAGAAGTGCGGTATCCAGAAGCCCTGCTTTCAGCGTCCGTTTTAAACGTCCTCCCTTAGCAATGCGGTCGTCCTCCCGCACTCCGATGCGGGACCTTCTCGCACTCGCACGTCATTCTTTCACTTTCACCTTTCTTCTTATCACAGCGTCCGCTCTAAACGTCCTCACGCAGTAATGCGGTATCCATATGTGTATATATCTGTATTTAGATAAAGAGAGTATTAAGTTATGTGGAAGAATAAATTGTATATTAGTATTTTGATGTTCAAATTTAAAATCTTATTTTTGCAATGCATTAGATTTACTTTTGCGATATTTTTGTTATTATAGCTCAATCGCTCTCGAATCACCACCTCGAAAAGATTATGAGTTATAGAATATACATTGGGATTCGTGCTTTATAGCGCGGACTTCTCCATGGTATATTCGGCTTGTGGTGAGCCAGAGAGCGCATGGCGATTGTCTGCGCTTTTTTTGTGACCGTATGATAATTGCCTATATGAATGAATTTTATTTTCTAATTATCATATGTCTAATTAAAATCAATAGTATGAAAAAAAAACTACTTAATGGATTATTATGCCTATTAATCTTGTTTGCCTCTTGCTCGCCCGAAGATAGCGGTGAAGTTATTTTGCCGGAGTTGGATGTGACTTCTTTAACTTTAAGCGTTGGGGAGGAATATGTATTATCATGCAATGTTGATGATTGTTACTGGTATTCAGATGAACCTTTTGTTGCAGAGGTAGATGAAAATGGTCGAGTATCCGCATTGCATGTAGGTGAAACAGTGATACATGCAGGTAATGCAACTTGCAAGGTAACCGTTCTTCCTAAATATCATACATACGAAGAACCTATGATTTCATGGGGGGCTACCACAAATGATGTGTACCTTTATATGCTTAATCATGGTTATCAACTTACATCTAATGAAGAAAATCTATATGTATTTTCTGGGAAATATGCAGCTGAATCATATGCATATTTCTTCTCGAATAATAAGTTGATTGCTAGTGCCATTAACTCGTCATACACATATTTTGAGGATATTATCGATTTTCTTTTAGAAAGATATCATGCTGTGGCAGCAAATCAAGAAGGAACGGTTTATATTTATTTGTTTGCTAGTATTGATTTTGATACAATCATCCAAGTTGAATATGATGTATCTAGTGATACATTATTGGTTGTTTATAAACCATACGAAAATGAATGATAATGCTATATTTATGTGAATTAAGATTATATGATATGGTAGTCAGATAATCTAGACATTTCAAACGTCTCGCCGGAATATCAGAAGAATAAGGAGAATAGTTAATTTTTTGATAAGCCTCCGCCCATAATGGAAATTTCTATCCGTTGTGGGCGGTTTATTTTTCAATCTAATTTGTTAGCCACGTTTTTCAGTCATTCCATTCAAACGTCATACCGCAGCAATGCGGTATACAGAATTCCAATCAATACCACTAATCTTTCTTGTACAAATCATACATTTCCGAAATCCATTCTTTCATGGTATTGCGTAGACTCAAAGGTGAAAGGACTTCAATCATGGAACCCATATGAAGTAGGCGCATGATAAAGTCATAAGTAGGAGCAAGATACAACTCAAAGTTAGCGTACTCACCATGGTCCTCCAATAACTTTTGACTATGGTGCAGGGGTAATGAATTTAAATAAGCAATATGCTGCTTAAATGCTCTGATAACGATTCTTTCAGCCTCGATTTTTTTGTTCGTTACAATGCCGAAAAAGGGAGAAAAATATTCGGCCCCGGAAAATGTTTTGGGTAATTTGAAAGTGCCGTCTTCTATTTCCAATGCTTCAATTCGGTCCAGTCCGTAAGTCCGGATATCATCATATTGGATATTATGTGCCAAAACATACCAACGCCCTTCAAACAATTTGACGCAATAAGGAGCAATGGCAAACGTATGACTTTTTGTTTTGTTGAAGGCACAATAGGTGATGGTTACTATTCGGTTTTCTTTCATGGCTTCCAGCAATATGCCTAAATGTTGATGGGCTGATGGTACCTGATTCACAAGAATCCTGCCTTTCAATGAAAGATGTTCATGAATGAGATTGCCCACAGCAAACGAATCAAGCATCCATTTCTTCAAATCATCATCATCAATGTCTTCCGGATTTTCGATATAATAAAGGTATCCTCCCACACGCTGACAGGAAATAATGATGCCGAACTGGCTGAAAATGGCATCTTTCCAACGGTTAAAGGTAGCACGGCTCAGCGGTTTGTAGTCGCTCATATCCTTGTTGCGTTCCCAACGGTCAGAAATCTCTTCAAATGTTATCTTCCCAGCACGCCGTATGGTATCAATGAGCCAGGTGTATTTTTGTAGCTGAATCATAGTTTTCATGGTTTGATTGAGACAAAGTTAGCGAAACTTTTAGAAACAGTAAAGATTTATACTTGTTCTGTTGTTGATTTGCATACGTGAAACAGGCAATGTTTTTAATTCCCATACTCAATATTTTATAACGCTACCTCTCATCCCGGATATTTATGGAAATAAGGTCAGTAAATGCTCAAAGAAGATTTTTTTGAACCTGTATCGACAAATGATACATCTATAGAATATTTTTGTACCGTAACTAAAATTGAATATGGATATGAAAGATCACTTCAATGACAAAAAAATGCAATTCGATGAACAGTTGCCAAAAGAGGAAAATGTTCCTAATCGTCCTAAGTGCGTACTTGAAGCTTTTGAGTATATAGTGGAAGTTGCCGAAGATTCTAAACTGTCAGAGGAATTTATGAAAAAAATCGAGCTTCATCTGAAATATGCTTCACGCAAATTGAAATTGTCGTCCATACAGACTGTTTTGCTGGCTCTTTTTGTGGATAGGAGTGAAGATAGTTCTATTCGCATATCTGAAATTGCATCTTATACAGGATGCCGTACGACTAAAATTTTGCGCTTATCCGCTGAGATTGATGTACTCGAAAAGATGCATTATGTACGTGCCTCACGTTCTTGTATGAATTCGCTTACTTATCGCGTTCCGTCTAATGTTTTGGAGGCCTTGAAAAAGAATCAGCCCTATGTGTATAATGTGGAACCAATAGCTGATTTACAGAGTTTCTTTGATAGATTTTCCGAATTGATGACCGAGAAGGATAATAATGAAATTACCTACCAAACACTTTTAACACAAACCAATGAACATCTTGCGGAAATCAAGACTACTTATTTTATGCGGACATTGGAGCGTTTCCAATTGGAAGAGGAAGAATTATTGTTGTTTATTTTTATGGCTCACCTTTTTGTGGAACATCAAGATGACCGTATTGGTTTTCGCGATATAATGAATCTATATGACAACGATAAAATTCCCTATTGGTGTAAAAATGATCTTCGAAACCGTACTTCTGAATTATTTGAATATAATCTGATTGAGAATGTCAATGAGGACGGAATGGCACGTTCAGATTGCTTTAAATTGACCGAATATGCAAAGACCGATTTGTTGGCAGAACTGAATCTAATTGTAAAAGCAAAAGCGGAACACAGCTTGATTAAGTTTGATTCTTTTACGGAAAAGAGGTTGATTTACAGTGGTTCAGAGCAAAGACAGATCAATGAATTATCGTCAATCCTTTCGGCCGACCGCTTTAAGAAAGTGCAATCTCGTTTGCAAAATGCAGGAATGAGAACAGGATTCTGCTGTTTGTTTTATGGCTCACCGGGAACTGGAAAAACAGAAACGGTATATCAGATTGCCCGTGCTACAGGACGACATATCCTTCGTGTTGATGTGAACGAAATAAAAAGTTGCTGGGTAGGCGAAAGTGAGCAGAACATAAAAAAGCTGTTCGACAGATACCGCACTATCTGCAAAGAAATGTCGCATGTACCGATTTTGCTGTTCAATGAAGCGGATGCCATACTGGGCGTACGCATGGAAGGGGCTACGCGTGCAGTGGATAAAATGGAAAATTCCATACAGAATATCATACTGCAGGAAATGGAAACAATAGAAGGGATTATGATTGCTACTACCAATCTCACAAATAATCTGGATAAGGCATTTGAACGTCGTTTTCTTTATAAAATCCACTTTAATCGTCCTACTGTGGAAGCACGTACACAAATCTGGCAAAGCATGTTGCCGTCGTTGAAAGAGAATGATGCACATACCCTTGCTTCCCAATTCGATCTTTCGGGTGGAGAGATTGAAAACATCATAAGGAAGTACACGGTTAATACCATCTTGTCGGGAAATGATGACATTGATTTGTCATCTATAATAGAGATGTGCCGTAATGAACGTATTTCCAACTCATCCCGTATAAAAATTGGATTTTGATTATGCTTAAAGTTTTTGTTGGTAATTATGGAATGCTGTCATACTAAGTTGTAGATAAAATATTTTGAAATTCTACTTTGTGAAATATACGAATCTAATTGATTGGTAATGATTTAAATTGGGATAAAAAATAGCAAATCTTTACTTTGCTTTCTGCTTAACCAATGCATTTTCATAATGTACTTCGTCATATATATCATATATTATCAATGGTCGCTTAGAATTCATCCCTTATAACACATACCCCAACGTCCGCTCTAAACCTTCCTTTCCACTCAAATGCAAATTTAGCCGTTTCAAAAAAGGCAGAATAGAGACCAGTCAAATAAAAATAGGATTGTAATGGACAATAATGTTGTCCATATCGAAAATAATTGTATCTTTGCATATTATCGCAAAAAAACAATTCTAATACTCATTTCATATGAAACAATTCTTAAAGTACACCCTTGCCACATTTGTAGGGTTGATGTTATTCTCCTTTATCGGTATTTTTCTCCTGTTTGGAATAATGGGATCATTGGTAGCCATGTCCACATCTACACCACCTACCACTTTGAAAGCCAATTCTGTATATACGATTGAGCTAAATGGCACGCTGATGGAAAGAAGTGAGGACGACGCTTTTATGGCAGTAATTTATCAGGCGGCCAACCAACCGGCCAGCAAGACCATGGGCTTGGACGACTTGCTCGAAAATATCGACAAGGCCAAAAAGGATGACAATATAAAGGGAATCTATCTGAAAGGCGGTACTTTAGGCGCATCTTATGCCTCTATTCAGGAATTGAGAAATGCATTGCTCGATTTCAAGGAATCCGGCAAATTCATTGTGGCTTATGCCGACTCGTATGCCCAGTCCAACTATTACCTGGCAACGGTAGCCGATAAGCTTTATCTCAACAAACATGGCATGCTCGGCTGGAACGGTCTTTATTCCCAACATGTTTTCTATAAAAACTTCTTGGAAAAAATCGGTGTGGAAATGCAGATTGTCAAGGTGGGTACGTTCAAGTCTGCTGTTGAGCCCTATATCTTGACCGAAATGAGTGAAGCCAACCGTTTGCAAATGACAGAAATGGTAAACGGCTTGTGGAATGGAATTGTGAGCGACGTGGCAACGGCCCGCAACATCTCTGTTGACAATTTGCAGAAATATGCCGATATGGCCATGACTTACCAACCCGAAGAAACCTATGCAGAATACGGCTTGGTCGATTCCTTGCTTTATGAAACCGACATGGAATCCCTTATCGCCCAGATGGCAGGAGTGGACAAGGTGGAATTTGTGGACCATGCATCCATGACGGCAGTGCCGGTTGTTCCTAATGCAAAAGCCGATAAGGTGGCAGTTATTTATGCTGTGGGAGCCATTTATGATAGTGGCAATGATGGAATTGTAGCTGATAATATGGTGGAAACCATTATGGATGTGGCAAAAGACAAATCGGTTAAGAGTGTAGTGCTCCGCGTTAATTCCCCTGGTGGCAGTGCCTATGCGAGCGAACAGATTTGGCATGCCTTGTCCTTATTGAAGAAGGAAAAACCCTTGATTGTTTCCATGGGCGACTATGCAGCGTCCGGAGGCTATTACATCTCTTGTGTGGCCGATGAAATTGTGGCACAACCTTCCACATTGACAGGCTCTATCGGCATTTATGGCATGATACCCAATGTATCGAAAGTGGCCGACAAATTAGGATTCGATTTTGATGGCGTTCAGACCAACCGCTTGAGCGATATGGAAACCAATATGCTGTTTGAAGGAATGAACACGGAAGAACGTGCATTGATGCAAGGATATGTAAACCGTGGCTATGAATTGTTTGTACAGCGTTGTGCTGACGGACGCCAGATGACCCCTGACGCCATCAAGGCAATAGCGGAGGGACGTGTATGGTTGGGTTCATTGGCCAAGGAAAAAGGTTTGGTTGACCGTTTGGGTGGACTTGACGATGCCGTTGCGGTGGCAGTGGAAAAAGCCGGTTTGTCAGAATATAGGGTAGTGTCCTATCCGGAAAAGAAGGATTTCATGACCCGTTTATTGGAAGAGATGTCCGTATCTGCTGCTATCGACCATTATATGAAACAAAGCATGGGCGAAGAATACAAAATGCTTCAGCAGATAAAGGCCGTAGCGGAAAAACCATCTCTGCAAGCCATTATGCCCGTTTATTTTACCATTAAGTAAAAAGTAGCCGATGAAATTGCTGCGACTCATATTGTCTTGGATATACGGATTTGTAGTAGCTATACGAAACATGCTCTATGAATACGGCTTCTGCAAATCGTGGTCACCTCCTGTATCTACGGTGTGCGTGGGCAATTTGGCGGTAGGCGGAACCGGCAAGACACCTCATTCCATTTTGTTGATTGAGCAGATGAAGGATGAATTCAAGGTGGCTTTTCTCAGTCGCGGCTATAAACGCAAGACTTCAGGTTTTCTTTTGGCTGATGAAAATGCCACGGCATTGACCATTGGCGATGAACCGATGCAAGTGCACATGCGTTTTCCTGACATACCTGTAGCGGTATGTGAAAAGCGGGTGAATGGCGTGAAGCAGTTGTTGAAACGTTTCCCCGATTTGGATTGCATCATTCTCGACGACGCTTTGCAGCATAGGCAGATTAAACCCGGCTATGTGGTTTTGCTCACCGCCTATGATAATTTGTATGTCAAGGATTATATGCTGCCTTACGGCCATTTGCGTGACTCGCGTCACAGTTCCCCACGTGCCGAAACGATTGTGGTAACGAAATGTCCTGAGAATATGACTCCGATAGACCGACGCATGGTCTGTCTCGATTTGGCGGTATTGCCTTATCAGCATTTGTTCTTTACCCAGATGCGTTACGGAGAAATCCGCCCCGTGTTTGATGCAAAAACAGATGTGCAGCTCAGCGAATGTAGCGTATGTCTGTTTACGGGAATCGCTTCGCCAAAATACGTTCAGGAATATCTGGAACAAAAGGTGAAGTTGCTCAAAACCATTGCTTTTCCCGACCATCACAGTTTTACCAAAAAGGATTTTCTGCGTATAGAAAAGGAGTTCGGTGCTATGCCGTCTGAAAACAAGGTATTGCTGACCACGGAAAAAGATGCCATGCGTTTGCGCAGCAGTCAGCATTTCCCTGAACATCTGAAATCCTTGGTATATTATTTGCCAATTGAAATTCAAGTCATGGACAATCATTTAGATAAATTCATTCAAAACATAAAGGCCTATGTTAGAGAAAATAAAAGAAACAGCTGAGTATATCCGTTCGCAAATGACCACTCAGCCCCATATCGGAATCATTTTGGGCACCGGTCTTGGAAACTTGGCAATGCAGATTACTGACCGACAAGAGATACCTTATCAATCCATACCTAATTTTCCTGTATCAACCGTAGAAGGTCATTCGGGAAAACTCATCATTGGAAAATTGGGAGGCGTGGATGTGTTGGCCATGCAAGGACGTTTCCATTATTATGAAGGATACAATATGAAGGAAGTAACCTTCCCTGTGAGGGTGATGCATGCTGTGGGCATTGATACCCTGTTTGTATCCAATGCTTCAGGAGGTGTCAATCCTGATTTTGAGATAGGTGATTTGATGATTATAACCGACCATATCAACGTATTCCCTGAACATCCTTTGCGTGGCAAGAACTACAACGAACTGGGGCCGCGTTTCCCAGATATGAGTGAGGCTTACGACAAGCAATTGATAGCACAAGCCAAACAGATTGCCAGCGAAAACAACATTCGGGTGGTGGAAGGTGTCTATGTAGGCACACAAGGACCAACCTTTGAAACGCCGGCTGAATACCGTTATTTCCGTGCCATTGGTGGCGATGCTGTGGGCATGAGCACTGTTCCCGAAGTGATTGTAGCCAATCATGAAGGCATGCGTGTCTTTGGTATGAGCATCATTACCGACTTGGGCGTGCCGGGAAAGATTGTAGAAGTTTCCCATGAAGAAGTGCAGGAAATCGGCAATAAGGCACAGCCGCTTATGACGCTTATCATGACGCGTCTGATTCAACAGAATATTAAGTGATTTTTTCATAATATATTTTGGCAGTGCTTGCGTTGCGAAACGTGGGCACTGTTTTTTTGCTTTACTTGGAGGAATTTCCCCGTGAAGGGAGAAAAAAATGTTCTTGATATATACAATATTAAAAATAAATAGTATCTTTGCATCCGTTTCCGTGTACGCACACGGAAATAACAAGAATCGGTATATCTCATTGATAATTCGTTGATTGATGGAAATTGTGAATAAAATACGTATTAAGGACATAGCCCAAAAGGCCGGTGTTTCCGAAGGCACGGTCGACCGTGTGCTTCACAATCGTGGTGAAGTATCGGAAAAAAGCCGTCAGGCAGTCCAGAAAGCCATCGACGAATTACATTACCGTCCCAACGTCTATGCACGTTCGTTGGCCACGAAAAAACACTTTCGCTTTGTCTTTTTCCTGCCCGAACATACGCAGGGCGACTATTGGGAAAAAGTGGAGGATGGAATTAAAATGGCAGCTTCCGAGCTGGCTGATTTCAATGTGGCAGTCACTCCGCTTTACTATAACCAGTACAACCATTCTTCCTATGCTGAAAAGTCCCGGCAGATACTCGAATTACAGCCGGATGGGGTAGTGATAGTGCCCACTTTTTCCGATGAGGCCCATGCGCTCATTGCAGAGCTGAAAGCGAAAAACATACCTTATTCCTTTATCGATTCGCTTATTGACGACCATGATTTTCTCTGCTATTATGGCCAGCATTCTTTTCACAGCGGCTATATAGCAGCCAAACTGCTTTTGGAAAATCTGCCCTTGTATTCGCCGGTACTCCTGGTGCGTGCCAAAAGGGAAGGAGGGGTAATTTCCAACCAGACACAAGAGCGTTACAAAGGTTTCATTGACTATGTCAACCGCCAGAATCTGAACGACAAATACACCTTTACCCCTTTGGTGCTCGAAGATGGCCAGTCGGAACAGAACGAGCAGGTATTTTTGGAAACCATCCGTCAGAACAACATCAAGGCGGTGGTTACTTTCAATTCCAAGGTCTATCGCATTGCCCACTATCTGGACAAGGACCATGTGGAAGGCATCCGTCTGATTGGCTATGACCTGCTCGACAAGAATGTCTATTTCCTGAAAAAAGGCATCATTCACAGTCTGATTGCCCAACGTCCTGAAAAACAGGCCTATCTGGTGTTGAAAGACTTGTGCAAGAACATCATATTCAAGCAGGAAACCGAACAGGTCAATTATATTCCCATTGACATTCTGATAAGGGAAAACATTGATTATTATATGAATTTTGAATAGCAACTTAAATAAATTAGTGTAACATGAAACCGTTAAACAAAGAAACTGCTGTCAAGACACAGCGTCCTGAAAGAATTATCCAATTTGGTGAAGGCAACTTTTTGCGTGCATTCGTTGATTGGATTGTGTGGAATATGAACAAGAAAACCGACTTCAACGGAAGTGTAGTGGTTGTCCAACCGATTGACAAGGGAATGGTGGATATGCTCAACGCACAAGACGACTTGTATCATGTTAATCTTCAGGGAATTGACAAAGGTAATACCGTGAATAGCCTTGAGATGATTGATGTCATCAGCCGTGCCATGAATCCTTATGCAGAATTTGATGCATTTATGAAATTGGCCGAACAGCCGGAAATCCGTTTCGTTATTTCCAATACGACTGAAGCTGGTATCGCATTTGACCCGGCTTGCAAATTGGAAGACGCTCCCGCATCTTCTTATCCTGGCAAATTGACCCAATTGCTTTACCACCGCTATAAAACCTTCAACGGTGCTGCCGACAAAGGATTGATTATTTTCCCATGCGAATTGATTTTCCTCAACGGACACAAACTGAAAGAATGCATCTATCAATACATTGAGTTGTGGCAATTGCCCGAAGCATTCAAACAATGGTTCACCGACCACTGCTATGTATGCGCTACTTTGGTTGACCGCATCGTTCCGGGCTTCCCACGCAAGGAAATCGACCAAATCAAGGCTACCATTGGCTATGACGACAATTTGGTAGTACAAGCTGAAATCTTCCACTTGTGGGTAATTGAAGCTGCTGAAAACATTTCATTGGAAGCATTGGCAGCCGAATTCCCAGCCAATAAAGCCGGATTGAACGTGTTGTTTGTTCCAAGCGAAGCTCCTTATCACGAACGCAAGGTTACTTTGCTCAATGGCCCTCACACCGTTTTGTCACCAGTGGCATTCCTTTCTGGTATCAACATTGTGCGTGACGCTTGCCAACATGAAGTGGTTGGTCAATACATCAACAAGGTAATGTTCCATGAATTGATGGAAACCCTCAACTTGCCGAAAGCCGAATTGGAACAATTTGCCAAAGACGTGCTCGAACGCTTCAACAACCCGTTTGTTGACCATGCCGTAACCAGCATTATGCTCAACTCCTTCCCTAAATTTGAAACCCGCGACCTTCCTGGTTTGAAAACTTATCTGGAACGTAAGGGCGAATTGCCTAAGGGCTTGGTATTGGGCTTGGCTGCCATCATCACTTATTACAAGGGTGGCAAACGTGCTGATGGTGTGGAAATCGTGCCAAACGATGCACAGGAAATCATGGATTTGCTCCAGCAGTTGTGGGCAACCGGATGCACCCGCAAGGTGGCAGAAGGTGTGCTTGGCGCAACCGACGTTATCTGGAAAGAATCCAAATGCAACCTCAATGAAATACCGGGCTTGACCGACATGGTAGTTTCATTCCTTGACAGCATTCAAGAAAAAGGTATGCTTGAAACAGTGAAATCTATTCTTTAATTATAAATGCAAAAGGGGTGGCATGTAAAGTGATTTCAGCCATCCCTTTTTGTCTTCACTAAAAATTCATTATCATTTAAAATTTAGTTTATGACCGATATATTGAAAATCAATGCAGCCGACAATGTCGCTGTGGCCATCGTTCCCCAAAAGGCGGGTGCACAGGTCAATATTGACGGCAAAAGCATTCAACTGCTTCAGGACATACCCGCAGGACACAAGATAGCCTTGCAGGATTTTGCTGAGGGTGAAAATGTCATCAAATATGGCTATCCCATTGGCCATGCAACAAAGGCCGTTCCAGCAGGTTCGTGGATGAATGAAAACAACATCAAGACCAATTTGGCAGGCTTGTTGGACTATACTTATAATCCGACTTCCGTATCGCTCGATATTCCGCAGGAACAACGCACCTTCAAAGGCTATCGCCGTGCCAATGGTGAAGTGGGCATCCGTAATGAAATTTGGATTGTTCCTACCGTAGGTTGTGTGAATGGCATTGCCAACCAGTTGGCAGAACGTCTTCGTGCCGAAACACAAGGCAAGGGCGTTGATGCCATTGTGGCATTCCCTCACAATTACGGTTGTTCCCAGTTGGGCGACGACCACGAAAATACCAAGAAAATCCTGCGCGACATGGTGCTTCATCCCAATGCAGGCGCCGTGTTGGTAGTAGGTTTGGGATGTGAAAACAACCAGCCCGATGTGTTTGAACAGTTCTGTGGCGATTACAACAAGGACCGTGTCCGTTTCATGGTATCACAGAAGATAGAAGGCGATGAAGTGGAATACGGCATGCAGCTCTTGCGTGAGTTGTATGAAAAGGCCAAAACCGATGTACGTGTCGATGTGCCTATCAGCGAATTGCGCATCGGTTTGAAGTGCGGCGGTTCAGATGGCTTCTCAGGCATTACCGCCAATCCGCTTTTGGGTGTATTCTCCGACTATCTGATTGCACAGGGCGGCACAACCGTGCTAACCGAAGTGCCTGAAATGTTTGGTGCAGAAACCATTCTCATGAACCGTTGCGAAAACAAGGAACTTTTCGACCAGACCGTACACCTGATTAACGACTTCAAGGAATATTTCCTGTCACATGGTGAACCCGTAGGCGAGAATCCTTCTCCAGGCAACAAGGCAGGTGGTATTTCCACTTTGGAAGAAAAAGCTTTGGGTTGTACCCAAAAATGCGGCAAGGCCTATGTATCTGGCGTAATGCCTTACGGCGAACGTTTGCAGGTAAAAGGTTTGAGCCTGCTTTCCGCTCCGGGCAATGACCTGGTGGCAGCCACAGCCCTTGCATCTTCCGGTTGCCACATGGTGCTCTTCACCACAGGACGTGGCACCCCGTTTGGTACTTATGTGCCTACCATGAAGATTTCCACCAATACAGCTTTGGCTACCAATAAACCAATGTGGATTGACTTCAATGCCGGCACCATTGTCGAAAACGAACCGATTGACCAAGTATGCAAACGCTTCATCGACTATGTTATCAGCGTAGCGAGCGGCGAGCAAGTTAACAACGAAAAGAAAGGCTATCGTGAAATCGCCATCTTCAAAACAGGCGTAACACTCTAGCCGAACAGCTATAACAAACGGAAAAGCGATAAGCCAGACCAATTGGCTTGTCGCTTTTTTTGCTTGAATATGGAGTAGAGAAGGCTAAAATTTGGTGGAAAACGGCAAAACGGCCATTTTAAATTTGGTGGAAAACGGCAAAATGACCATTTTAAATTTGGTGGAAAACGGCAAAACGGCCATTTTAAATTTAGTGGAAAACGGCAAAATGTACAAAAATACAGCTGTGATTATTGCATTCATAAGTTGTGAGTTCCTTTTAAACTTAGTATTTTTGACTTTAGAAACAATATTATTCCGATTATTATACATAGTGCTGAGTTGTGAATTGCTTTCAAACTTAGTATCTTTGACTTTAGAAACAATATAATACTATATGGCAAAATACACAGTAAGTTGTGAATTGCTTTCAAACTTAGTATCTTTGACTTTAGAAACAATACAGACCAACGTACGCCCTTTTTTCTCCTGTTGTGAATTGCTTTCAAACTTAGTATCTTTGACTCTAGAAACAACACAGGCGCAAAACCTCGTTAACAACCTGTTGTTGTGAGTTCCTTTCAAACTTAGTATCTTTGACTCTAGAAACAACACCTCAAAAAGTAAACATTATGGCAATTAGGTTGTGAGTTCCTTTCAAACTTAGTATCTTTGACTCTAGAAACAACTATAAGTTGACAACATATTTGCTGCTTTCTGTTGTGAGTTCCTTTCAAACTTAGTATCTTTGACTCTAGAAACAACGGAGCACACAGCGGAAGCGTACCAGCATATGTTGTGAGTTCCTTTCAAACTTAGTATCTTTGACTCTAGAAACAACGCGAAGAAGAGCGCGAAAAACTCTGGATTGGTTGTGAGTTCCTTTCAAACTTAGTATCTTTGACTCTAGAAACAACAAGACTGACAGAAGAGCTAAAAGAAAATCCGTTGTGAGTTCCTTTCAAACTTAGTATCTTTGACTCTAGAAACAACAACGTATAAGAAAAGAAACAAAAAAATCATGTTGTGAGTTCCTTTCAAACTTAGTATCTTTGACTCTAGAAACAACCCTATGAAAATATGGTTGCTGACTATTTGCGTTGTGAGTTCCTTTCAAACTTAGTATCTTTGACTCTAGAAACAACAAATCCATATAATTTTAGAATATGGTCCGAGTTGTGAGTTCCTTTCAAACTTAGTATCTTTGACTCTAGAAACAACGTTTTCATAGTGTAATATCAATTAAAATAGTTGTGAGTTCCTTTCAAACTTAGTATCTTTGACTCTAGAAACAACGAACTGAACTCTTTTAATTCCTCCCAGCTTGTTGTGAGTTCCTTTCAAACTTAGTATCTTTGACTCTAGAAACAACTCAGTTGCCTTGAAAAACAAAGAACTTGGGTTGTGAGTTCCTTTCAAACTTAGTATCTTTGACTCTAGAAACAACCAGCTTATCAAAGACAATTGGAAAGGGCTAGTTGTGAGTTCCTTTCAAACTTAGTATCTTTGACTCTAGAAACAACAATAAACAATATCAAAATCAAAATCAAGGCGTTGTGAGTTCCTTTCAAACTTAGTATCTTTGACTCTAGAAACAACTCAAGGCAGAAAGAGAACTCCAGCTTTTGAGTCTTTTTGTAGGGTATTTCATGAAATTACATATTATGTAAATATACTGATTGTCAGCACTTAATACATTTTGTGGTTTGCAGGAAAATACGTATGTTTGCAGTAGTTTTCGTGCGAAAAGGTCACCTGAAGGTCACCAAAGAGAGCAAAATATCACTTGTAAATAAACATATTATGGAGAAGAAAGAAACGAATAAGGTCACTAAAACGGCAAAAATGGAAGCCA
>CALUKG010000025.1 GCA_944321155.1 uncultured Bacteroidales bacterium
GGCATATAAAGTGATTGCATCCTATCCGCTTTATATGCCATCTTGCTTTTGGGGGACATTTACTGAATATCCCTAATGACAAAGGCATCGCATAGAATCTACACGATGCCTTTATCATTAATTTCAAACGCACAATATGCTATTAAATATCCTCTAAATCATTTTTAATTTTTTCCTCTACATTCTGCGAGTCACGATAAAGTATCATGACCATACCTTCATAAACACCAGAAGATTTTTCTATAGACAATTGTATATCACCACCTTCAACTTTCCATACACTTTTATATACAACTCTCCCCTTATGAACTTCTGCCATTAAAGCAATATTGGAATCAGAATAAGAAGGATTTTCTTCTTTTGACATTATTGCTCTTCCATATTTACGGGTATATAAGTCCTTATAATAATCATAGGTATTAACAAGTGTATTCCATTCTCCACTTGGATCAAAGAGTACAAATACACCAAAAACATTTTTCCCATCGTCTGTAGCGGTTACTCCTACAGTTACATTATGGCCCGTAAAATCTCCCGCAAACAAAGACATATTGTTTTCAGTACCAATAGAAGCAAATCCTTTTGCATTCAATTTCTGACAAAATTCAGTCATACTTCCCTCAATAGGGATTCCCTTAAATGCAAGATGCTCCTGTGCAATTAAATTAATGCTCACAAAAAACAAAAGCAAAATAAAAGATGTCTTCTTCATAACTTACATTAATAGATTATTCTGTTGTTAATAACTTAAATTCTTCATTTGACAGCCTCTCTACAGAAACAAGCCATTGCAAATAAGATATATCATCCTTTATATCATTATACTTTTTTCCTTTATACTTTCCAAAATCAATTACTCTTTCACCGATGAATATATCTATTTGTTTTTCTACATTGGGATATAATCGCCTAAGTTCCTCAAAGTCTATCTTGAAAAATCTATCAGTTTTTTCCAACCAATAAAGATACTGATGGTCAATTCTATAAATCTCACCAAAAGATTTCCCTTTATACTTTCCAAACATAAGAATATCATCAGCTCTATGGATTGGGAACACTTCATCGGTCGGTACTCCAGGAACATCAATTAAAACCCATTCACCACATCCCGCACATGGAATCTCTTCATCCTTGATATGTGGATAACATTCTTGCCTATAAGAATCATCTGGAATTCCATCTACGAAACACTTACCATAAGCTTTACCATATTTACCACGAGGTTTTACTGTTTCAACCAAGAAAGTTCTATCTCGATTAGGGTCAATACGCCTTTCTTCTGTTTGTGAACGCGCCAATCCTAACTCACATCGTTTAACCAAAAACGGAGTACGTTTTCCTATGTTATAATAAATAGTAAAAATGTTATCTTTAGGATACATATTGAACGTAATAGTAGGTGGTTATTTCTCACAAAACAATCTATCAACTATTATCTTGTATAAAACTAAATTTAGATCATAACTTTCGACCATGTCCAATTCTAGCACCTATACAATAATAATATATTACCATATTTTTATACAATTGCAAAACTACTCATTTTATTTATGATTTACAACACAAGAAGTAAGAATTACAAATTAATTCCTCTGCTTCTTGTCCCAACACACAAATTTACGAGTATAGTTCACATATACGCAAGTTTCATGCATTAAAATCCCAACCACCTTTCCGGATTCATTCCTCCGAAAATACGTATAACTACCATAAAAAGTATTGCTATAATAGCAGGCACTACTAATTTGTCCATCCAGTCCTTTTTGGTCATACGTTCTGAATCTGCATTCGGTTTCGGCTGTTCTTTGATAAATGTTTTTCTTGTTTTCATAATACGACTTTGCTAATGTTAATGGCGCAAAGTTAGGATAGAGGTGTGCCAGATCAGAGCAGAAGGAGGATTTATTTTGCCATAGACTAATCAAATATCCATATATATTACAAATACTAAACCGCAACTGCCTTTTCTAGAATTGAAGCAGGAATTGGTTCATGCATTTTCCAGTTAATCGTCATTGGACATTCACCTTTTGCGTCGATAAAATCAACAAAGCCTAAACAATAATATGGATTAGTGAATCCATAGCTATTATTCTTTGTATCACGCACAAACAACAAAAAACGCCAACCATTTTTTGCTTGCTCTGTATATAGCCTACCAGCTAATGAATCTGCACGAGTATTATTCTGGGATTGCCAATGAAAAGTATATGCATCTATAGCATAATCTTCGTACATCGTCTCTGCTGAATATTCTTTGTCGCTTTTATTTATTGTACAGAATAACATCTGTACTTTATGCTCACGAATATCATATTTACCAGACATATATGCTCCTCTAGCTATATCTCCTGCTGCTATTATATTAATCTCATCACGAGAATATTGGGCATAAATCTTAAACGGCAATTCCTCACAAAGTGGTTTCATTATCCTATTAACACTTTGTTCTGTGAATGAAATTAGCTCCAACAGCTCTTGCCGTAAGGAAGGCATTCCACTTAATGCCGCAATTGCCTCCTTAACAGATGTAAAATTAGTATTCAATTCGGAATTGAGCCTATCTAATTTTCTATAAAACAAATTGTAATAGAGCATCATTAAATATATCTCAGATAGCTTCTCAATCACAGAAATATCAAAATCACTTTCAACTACCTCTTTTATTGCTACTAGAAAATCCCTGTCATTAATATGAATAAATTGATACAGATATTTTTCTACATCCAATTGCAAAACAGAAGGAGTATCTTTAAGCAAACCTATTGAGCGTTTTAGTGCATTCCAATTATTGTTCCCTTTGTACAATATATAGGGGTCTATATCATAGTAACTCAAAAAATTAGATATAGTAAGTTTCTCTCCTGTTTGGTCTTCAAACACTTGCATATCTCTACGAATACGCTTTGTATTGAATATTGTATTTTTTACGGTTTCTAATATTCGTTCCTTTGCCACTTTCTCCATCTCTATGCTACAACCACGAGGCAAAAATGAGAATCCGTTTTTTATACCATCTTCCGTTGACTTACGTGTCCCGCCCGTTAATGCTCTAAAACGACTTTCGTAATCATAATGCTTATTGGCCTGTGCTATAAAATCCAACACTGTAAGCTCTGTTTTTCCATCTGCAATACGCAACCCACGACCTAATTGCTGCAAAAATATAGTCAAACTCTCTGTTGGTCTTAAAAATAAAACGGTATCTATCTCTGGTATATCATATCCTTCATTCATTATATCAACGACACAAAGATAATTCATTTCACCACGACTGAATTTAGACAACAATTCTGCATGTTGTGCTTTATTCTCTGATGTCATGGCTGCTGCTTTATATTTCTGACTTAACATTTCAGCCATATAATTAGCATGCTTAATTGTCGCACAAAAACATACAGCCTTAACTTCATTTGGATCAGTTAAATATCTATTTAAAGCATTATCAACCACCTCTACTCGCTCATGATTAATTAATGTGTTGCTTAATTCAGTTATGTCATACTTTCCTCCTTGAAAGGTTATATTTGCTAAATTAACTGAGTTATCAGTAATGCAAAAATACTGAAATGGACATAGTAATTGTTGATTTAATGCATCATATAACCGTATCTCTGCTGCAAACCTATCATTAAAATCTGGCTTTATTAATTTCCCATCCATGCGCTCTGGTGTAGCAGTCAACCCGATAAGAATTTTTGGAGAAAAGACGTCAAAGACCTGCCTATAAGTGTCTGCCGTAGCATGGTGAACCTCATCTATTACAATATAATCATAATAATCAGCACCTAAACGTTTAAACTCATCTATACGTGAAGCAAATGTTTGTACTGTAACAAACAAGTGTTCCAAACTACCTTCTTCAGATGGCCTAATATTACCGGTCCATATTTCACCAAAATTACCATCTGCCATGACAGAGCGATAAGTAGAACGTGCTTGTTTTAAGATTTGTTCTCTATGAACAACAAATAACAGACGTGCATTCCTTTGATACTGTTTTTTAAAGGTTTTATTAAAGTCCTTATAGTCAAAGGCACTAATTGCTGTTTTTCCAGTACCAGTAGCTGCTATTATCAAATTACGATAACTATTAAGTACAGTACGTTCATATTGTAGCTGTTCTAATACCTTTATTTGATGAATTTTACGTTCAAATCGCACTACAAATTCTGGACCTTCATCGTTCTTTGCTACTGAATGTCGTTCGATTGCAATAGCACGACTAAATTTCAACAAATCCTCTTCTGTTTCAACATATTCAAAATTTTCATTGTTCCAGTAAGAATCAAACGATGCTTGCGCTTTTTCTATAATATGTTTATTTTCAATCGCTGTAAGTCTCAAATTCCATTCTAACCCTTTTGTAAAAGCAGATTTTGATAAATTTGAAGAACCAATAAATGCTGTATGAAGGCCATTTGAACGATTAAATAAATATGCTTTTGCATGCAAACGTTCTTGATTGGAAGCATATGACACTTTAATCTCAACATTACCATATTCTTTTAACTCGAATAGCCTTTTTAAGGCTTTCGGATCACTATTCCCCATATAAGTAGTAGTGATAACACGCAAACGTCCACCTCTTTTAACAAAACTTTCAAGTTCCGTAATGATAAGCCTTAAACCAGTAAAGAGAATAAATGACACCATGAAATCTATACTATCTGCTGTAAGAATATCACGTCTAATTTCCTCATCTATAGATAAGTCCCTATTGTTACCAGTAAATAAGTTGCTTACACGATATCCAGAGAAAGGATGATGAGTAGCTTTCTTTGCTATTTGTTCTTCTGTAAAACCTACTGTGCTATAAATTCCTCTCAAAAAATCATTCTCTATTGCAAGCATATCATTAGACAAATCAACCTCCCATTCTTCCTGAATAAATTGGAATATGGCATTTACTCGTTTTATCTGTTCTGCTACCGTTTCATTTGCATTCGACGATTTCACATCCTTAAGTATAGAAGCAATTATATTTGCCAAATAATTAGCTAAAAAGCTATTGGAATCAGCCGAATCTATTTTTTCTTTAGCGATATAAAAGCCTTGTGCTGCTTTTTCATCTAACTTTTCCTTTATAGCCTCGCTAATTAATGTTTCATATACTCCAGAAGTTAGTTCCATATCTCTACTATATCACTTTACAATTTTAATATTCCCAACATACTACATATCAATATACGAACCAAATAGACACTTAATAATATCATTAACAACCTAATTATTTATATGATTAATTTGTATATTCAACAAAATACAACAAACTTATATTTATACAGGTAGTGATTTCACATATAAAGAAAAAGCCTCAAAAGAGAAGCTCAAAAAAAATGATTCCTATACAAAATGTATACTTTCACACCTGAAAAACAATAATCTCTAATCTAATATACACAATATAGCAAATGATAACAAAACCACAACAACCTCAACAGAAAACACTGCAAATCATAAGCTTACAATACTAAATATTCATGTTAATGATGGCTATGTTATAATGGAATATTATTAAATTAAAGTAGCAACCATCCGCACTTCAACTTAATAATTTTCATAAAAAACAAGATTCCCATTTTGTCTCAACTTTATAAGGTTATCTGGTGTGACTGAATTCGGAAGAAAAGAATATTTGGTAAATTTTAGGTTCTGATGTGGCAAAGTAATTTTATGGCCATCATTCATATATTCAAAAGGACCTGCAATAGAAATTTTTGTTTTTAAGTCTTTTGATATAAACAACAACCCGTCAGATTCTTGAAGTGTAATATTTGGATTTTTAGTATCAAAATATACACATTGAGCCGGTACACCATTCTTGCCATAAAAATAAGTCTCACCTACATATGAATCAGAATGTTTAGATTTTAAGGCGGAACAAATAATATCATTCCATACATTCTCTATATCATCTATAGAAGTATTTACATACAAATTCAATTCTTTATTTTGATAGTATTTAATTTTGTTTGTGTGTATAAATTGAGGAAGAACTAAATTGCTTGCATGAAAGACAGAATCTACTTCACTTATATTATTCTGATAAGATTTATAATATTGTTCATCTCTACTTAATAAGATACAATGTTCTAGTTTTTTATATTCTTTAGGATGCATACAAGAAATTAAAACCAAACAATCTTCCTTTGAAATTTTAGTAGACAAACAAAGACTATTTGTTGGGAACACCAATGCCTTATGTAGAACATGCTCGTCAAAATCCAAATTCAATTTATTTTGCAAGAAATCCAACTCTTCTTTAATCTTATTAAGAATTTCATCTTTAATATGAATATAATCAACCCCATTCCTATTCCATTTTTTTTTAACTCTCGCTTTCATAACATCTTCATCTATTTTCTTATGTTTTTTCTGAAATAAGGAATATAGTTTATCTTTAAAACTTACAGATCTTGCACAATTGGATTTTAACATAAAAAGACGATATTTACGAGCTTCTGTATATTCAAATAAAACATAGTGAGATGAACGTAAATTAACAAAAGGACATGTGCACAAATAATCTATTGACTTATTTAATAAAGGATATGTACCTTCAATATAGTCCACTAATATATTTGTGTCAAGATAGATATTCACTCTAAATTTTTCATCTACAATCATATTAATAGACCTTCATATACTGTTTCACAAAAGCTTGATTAATTCTCCCATTTGTCGGTAATTCGTCAACGGCTCTTTGAAGCAAAGTGTAACAAAGTTTAAGAATAAATCTTGGAGAACCTTTCAGTTGAACATCTTTTACCTCTAACATCTCTTTTATACCCGACTCATCAAAAGGATAAATATCATCATCTATGCTTTTCGAACGAGCTACTGATAAATAATTTGCAATCATTTTTCTAAGCTCCGTCTCTTTAAGAGGTTTCAAATCAACAAAACTACCTTTAATTCTACCTGCTAATGGTGGGGAATAACTCTCTATAATACTAAGAGCCTTCCCTGTCATTGCAAATACAGAACACCAATTTTTTTCCCTATCTATTAACAAACGAAGATTACGCAAATAGTTATCTACATCCGATTTTTTCAAACGTTCCGCTGTGATCTCTTCAAATTCATCAATTAAAATAATAAAATCCGTATACCCCAATTGCTTTTGAACAATCCTAACAATTGCTTTTAAGATATTCACTTCTCTTTTATCTAATTCTTTAACATTTCCAGTAACAAGCATATCCCAAGACTTAGAAATTCCTACAGTCTCAGAAACAATATCATAGAAATAACTTGCTACAACAGCAGACTCAGATTCTTCTATAAAACAACGAATCATATAATCTTTTAACAATTGAACAAAAGATTTTTTTTCTATTGCGCTACGCCGTATTGTAATTGAATCTATTAGTTCCTTATAGTTCTGAATTTTTTCAATCAGAAGTGGTGAAGAAGTATCATGTTCCGAAAAAAGAGTTTTCTCTACAGGTCTTCCCGTGGCTTCTTTTAATATCGCTTGTTTAGCATCTATGTTATTATCTAAATATGATATAAAAATATTCCATAGATACTTTCTGAAATTCTCTATTCCTATTTGGGATATAATACCGCCAATCAATTCTGATAATGTCTGACCAGGATTATCTATATATATAACATATGGTCTAATATTATCTAACTTAAGATTTTGGAGAAGATATTTAATATACATCAAGGTCTGGGTCTTACCAGAACCATATTCCCCTCGAACAATCAAACTAATATATTTATTGTCATAATTTTTCCCATTAACTACACTATTATATAATGCATCTTTTATGTATTCATAAATAGTATTTAGCACTTCGTCATTAACAGGAGATAAACTACTAACAATATCATCAGATTCATTGATAATTGCTATTCCCGATTTTGGGAACGGATTATAATTAAGGAAGAATTTCTCCTTTAATATATTGGTTTGGCTTTCTATTTTATTCAACTCCCCAAGTATATCTATTGACATATTATAATAATTTTAACAAATGAGTAATATATATATTCCCTATTATAGGAAATAAGAATTCTTCTCTTTTTTGCACAAAAATAGCTGACGTACTTTGAGCTCTGTATCTATCAGGCATATTTAAGCATTCGTCTATCAACTTATTTTTAATATCTTCTAAAGCAAATCGTTCTTTTGTTATTAAAAGCTTTATAACATCCGGTATATATACATAATCTATATGGCATTCTCTGTCTATAAAATCAAAAATCGAAAAATTTCTAGGTATCGATTTTTTAAAATATACTATATTCAAACTTTTCACAGAAGGAATAAAATGTATCCCCCATGCTTTTAAAGGAAATTTCTCTATAAGATTTAATGTCTCTCCCCATTTTATATAAACATCCCAAAAGCGCATAATTTCGGAGTCTTTGCTGTCTATTTCAACAATGTGATTATAAGTATCACAATCTATCATAAAGCTATTCACAAATCTTCCAGAACTTGAAAATGAATAAATTGGACTTGATTCATTGTATAATACATCTAAAGAGACTTGCTGCTTATTAGTTATAAATAGCCGATGAAACTCCCTGAACCTAAAATATCTTATATAAATATCTTCAAACACCTTAACGTCTTGTTCAGTTAGCCTATCATTATTACAAAATAAACCAACATTTATAGGCTTATTTTCATCAATGGAGATCAATCCAAAATTTTTTAATGCATTAACAATTTCCAACAAATTTCGATTAGACCATTTTTTTCCACTCTTGGAGATTATATTATTAGAGTTACAAATATCTAACAATTGAGGTATCGTCCTAGTTGTATCATTACACAAAATATTATAGATTAATTTTAAATCTTCAAGAAAATAAACATAAGAATAACTCCACTTCTTACCATCATTATTTTCTTTTTGCGAAAGAAATTTATGGTATTCAGATTTCGCTATATCTATATATTGTTCCATTATCTACTTAAAACCAAAATATTTTCTGACAATTCAACACTATGTCTATTTTTTAAGTTTTTCCATTTATTACCTCTTTCTCTTATCTTATAAATTTCATAATCCCCAAAACCAATTGATTGAGATATTTCTCCTAAAATCCTAGTTGTTGGAATATATACTCCATATGGTGCAGAATCTCCTAATATAAGATAAGCCTTTGAATTTGGAGCCAAAACACGATACATCTCCTTCAAAACATAAAACATATCCTCAAAATAATGCATCATAAGAATATGAAAACTTTTCTTTCCCTTACGCTCTTTGGAATTACAAAGAATAGCATAGAACAAATCTTTTAGTTCCCTCATTAACAACTGATTACTCATAGCAAATTCTGATTTAAAAAAAGAATCAATATCAAAATCAGCATCTTTGTAATGTGTTGTTGCTCCTGTTACAAGATTGTGTCTTACCTTTTCCGTTATATCATGCCAATTATTCGTTATTTCAAAAAAATGTGTATGAACTTTTGAAACTTCTCCATAATCTAAATTATTAAGATACGGAGGTGAAGTAATACATAAATCGCAGTAACTATCAGTAATATGATTGTTTCTTTTGCGTGAATCTGCATTATAAACCTTTGCTAGACGACAATTATGCGGAACAGACCCTAAATCTTCAAGCATTTGCTTTGAGATACTTTGAAATTTATCTAAAGCATTTCCACAATTCACTTGTCTTTTTGAACGCACGATATAAGGAACCGCAATAGGGTGTATTGCAGACTTATGCAACGTTTGACTTATAGCCAAATTAAAAAAAAGCTTATATTTCTCGTCATTTATTGAACGTACAGCATCTCTAATTAAATAAAGTTCTTTAAGCGTTGTTTTATCATATAAACTTTCTAATAATTCATGACAGTGTAAATCTAAAATATCAATACCATTATGCATTCTTACATAGTACAGTATTTGATGTATATACTTATTGTATATATCAACATCAATATCCCAATTTAATTTGGCATTAATAACATCACACATTAATTTCTGGCTCTCATTTCCAATTGATGAAATGCCTTTTTTCTGGGCTGCAACAAGTGTTGTTCCACATCCAGCGAAAGGCTCATATATGCAGCTCGGGACAGTATCCATATTATCAACAATAAGATCTATGAACTTATACGAAAAGCCCGCTGTGAACTTGTACCAATTATGAATAGCACTTTTCATATTATCTTTTGCAGATCCTATATTTACATCAATCATCATTTGTCACTGTCTATTATATGCAATAAACCTAATTAACATAGCAAAGATACAACTTTTCCTTCAGAAACAGAAGCGTATGAAATACAAAAAACTAATACAACAATGTATAAAAGCTCCATTGTTTCAGATATTTCCAATATATTTTGAAACTTTTCTACTCCGATTAAAGAGTTCACCATCTAAGAATTCAAAAAAAACAGATAGAGAAACCTAACCTATTTTCAAATTGTTATATTTATAACAACAAATTTATTTGTTTTTTAACACACAAACAAGTCGCAATATCTAAAGCAATATAATAATAACTATACATCCCGCATCAAGCGCGGGATGACAAAAAAGGGCTGCACCAAAAGCAATCCTTTTGATACAGCCCCAAAATGAAAAAACGAATGCTATTATTTCTTCATCATTCCTTCCAAACGTTGGGTGAGGAGCGGAACAATCTTATTGACGTCACCCACAATACCGACATCGGCCACCTGGAAGATAGGTGCAAACTTGTCTTTGTTGATGGCAACAATGAAATCGGATTCTTCCATGCCGGCCAAATGCTGGATGGCGCCAGAAATACCCAATGCCAAATAAAGGTTTGGACGAACGGTCTTACCAGTCTGACCTACCTGACGGTCGTGCGGCATAATGCCGGAATCGACCACTGCACGTGAAGCGGAAACTTCCGCACCGAGTTGAGCGGCCAACTGACGCAAGTTTTCGAAGTTTTCCTTGCAACCTACTCCACGACCACCAGACACTAATATCTTAGCTTCGGAAATATCAATCTTGCCCTTGTCTTCCTTGACGATTTCCACCAGTTTTACTTTAAACTTGGATTCGTCGAACTGCACTTCAAACGGAGTGATAACCCCCTTGCGACTACTGTCGGGAGTGAGTTTCTGCATAACGCCCGGACGAACGGTTGACATTTGCGGACGGTGTTCGGTACACATAATAGTGGCCATAAGGTTGCCGCCAAATGCCGGACGGGTCATCATGAGTTCCTTGTTTTCAGAGATTTCCAGTTTGGTACAGTCAGCCGTAAGGCCTGTGCTCATGCGTGCGGAAAGACGCGGAGCAAGGTCACGACCAATGGTAGTTGCTCCGAAAAGCACAATGCTGGGACGGAAATGTTTGATTACCTGGTCTATGGCCTGAGCATATTGTTCGGTCAGATAATGTTCCAAATTGGGATGGTCAATCTTGATGACTTCATCAGCACCATATTCGATAAGTGTCTGAGCCAGCGCATCCATTTTGTAGCCGGCCAAAACAGCCACCACTTTTTCACCCAATTCCTTGGCCAAATCATTGGCCTTGCCAATCAGTTCAAGAGCAACCGGTTGGATAACGCCCTCTCTCTGTTCAGCAAACACATATACATTTTTGAAATCAGTCTTATTCATTTCTATACGAGTATTGAGCTTATTAGATAATAAATTTTTCCTGCAGTTTGGAGATAATCAAGCCTACGGCCTCTTCGGGCTCCACTTCATAAACCTGTCCAGCCTGCTTCATGCCTTTGGCAAATGCCTTGAGCACTTTGGTGGGCGAACCTTTCAAACCGAGTTTGGTTTCGTCGACATCAATCATGGCAGCCGACCACAACTGAACTTCCTTGTTATAGGCATCGACAATGCCCGGAACACTCATATAGCGTGCTTTATTGGCAGAAGCCAACACGGTGAGAAGACATGGAGCGGATACTTCCAACATCTGATAGCCTTCTTCGGTTTCCTTCTTCACCAGGAATTCATTCTCGGACTTGCGTGCAAGATTGGCCACATAGGAGATTTGCGGAATGCCGAGATGCTCGGCAATCTGAGGTCCTACCTGAGCGGTATCGCCGTCGATGGCCTGACGGCCCGTGATGATAAGGTCCCATTTGAGGGTGCGCAATGCACCTGCCAATGCATTGGAAGTGGCCAATGTGTCGGCACCGGCAAACTTTCTGTCGGTCAAAAGGATGGCATCATCAGCACCCATAGCCAAAGCCTCGCGCAATACCAAATCGGCTTGGGGAGGTCCCATGGTGATGACTGTGACATGTGCGCCATACTCGTCTTTCATGCGAAGCGCCATTTCCAATCCTCCCTTGTCGTCGGGGTTCATAATACTCGGAACGCCATCACGGATAAGTGTACCGGTAACGGGATTGATTTTTATTTCAGTGGTATCGGGTACCTGCTTTATACAAACTACTATTTCCATAATCATCCTATTTATAAAGGTTAGCGGCAATCACCATTCGTTGAACTTCTGATGTACCTTCGTAAATTTCTGTAATCTTAGCGTCGCGCATCATTCTTTCCACCGGATATTCCCTTGTGTAGCCATAACCGCCGTGGAACTGAACGGCCTTGGTGGTTACTTCCATGGCTGTTTCTGCGGCAAAGAGTTTGGCCATAGCTGCATCAGCAGAATAAGGAACGCCCTGGTCTTTCTTGAAAGCTGCGGAACGTACCAGCAGACGGGCTGCCTGTACCTTGGTTTGAAGGTCGGCCATCTGGAACTGGGTGTTCTGGAATTTGCCAATGGCCTTGCCAAACTGTTTTCTTTCCTTGGTATATTTCACCGTTTCGTCCATAGCGCCCTGAGCGATGCCCAATGCCTGTGCGGCAATACCGATACGGCCACCGTCCAATGTCTTCATGGCAATGGCGAAACCGTTGCCCACCTTGCCCAGCAGATTGCCTTTAGGAATACGGCAATTGGTGAAAATCAACTCGGTCGTGGCAGAGCCTCTGATACCCATCTTCAACTCTTTCTTACCGATTTCAAAACCGGGTGTGCCAGCCTCCACAATGAAAGCGGAAATGCCTTTGTTGCCCAGCGATTTGTCGGTCATGGCAATGATGACATAGACATGTGCCTTGCCGCCATTGGTGATGAATATCTTGGAGCCGTTGAGCACCCACTCTTCGTCTTCAAGCACAGCCGTTGTCTGTTGGGCGGAAGCGTCAGTACCGGCATTGGGTTCAGTCAAACCGAAAGCACCCAGCCATTCGCCGCTTGCCAATTTGGGAAGATATTTGCGTTTCTGTTCTTCTGTGCCGAACTGTGCGATGGGCGAAAGACACAATGATGTGTGGGCTGAAAGTATTACACCCGTTGTAGCGCATGCCCTTGAAAGTTCTTCCACAGCAATGGTATACATGAGATTGTCGCCCCCTGCTCCGCCATATTCTTTTTCAAGCGGAATACCGAACAGACCTAATTTTGCCATTTTCTCTACTGTTTCCTGAGGAAATCTCTCCTGCTCGTCGACTTCAGCAGCCAGAGGTTTCACCTCCTTATCGGCAAACTCTCTGATCATTTGCCTGAACAGTTCCTGTGTTTTCGTCAAATTGAAATTCATAAACCCTTGATATGTATTTAATATTTATAAAATCCTTCTCCCGTTTTTCTGCCGAGCAAATTTGCTCTGACCATCTTGCGCAACAGCGGATGTGGCCGGTATTTGTCGTCGCCAAACTCGGTATGGAGCACTTCCATGATGGCCAGACACACGTCAAGACCAATCAGGTCGCCCAATGCGAGCGGTCCCATAGGATGGTTGGCGCCCAATTTCATGGCTTCATCGATTTCCTCCTTGGAAGCGATGCCGTCGGCCAGAATGCCTATACCCTCATTAATCATAGGGATAAGAATGCGGTTGACCACAAAGCCGGGAGCTTCGTTGACCATTACCGGCGTCTTGCCCATGGAACGGGCCAGTTCCGAGATACGGTTATATACTTCGTCTGATGTTTTTTGTCCGCGAATGATTTCAACCAGCTTCATAACGGGAGCCGGATTGAAGAAGTGCATACCAATCACCTTGTCAGGACGATTGGTGACTGCGGCTATTTCAGTGATGGAGAGTGAAGAGGTATTGGATGCCAACACGGCTTCGGGTTTGCACATAACATCCAGTTCCTTGAACAATTCCTTTTTCAACTCCATGGTTTCGATGGCAGCCTCAATGATGAGGTCGGCATCGGCAAACAGATTGAAATCGGCTGTAGGAGTAATATTGGCCAAAGTAGCATCCATATACTCCTGTGTAACCTTGCCCTTTTCAACCAATCTGGCAAGCGATTTCGATATTTTGGCAAGTGCCTTCTGGCAGCTTTCCATGCTGCGGCTTTTCATGACAACGGGCATGCCTGCCTGTGCAAAAGCCTGAACGATTCCGGAACCCATTGTACCGGTTCCAATTACACATATTTTCATAGTATTACAACGTTAATTGATTGTCTATTTATCCTTAAATGCCGGGCGACGCTTGTTCAAAAATGCGCCCATGCCCTCTTTCTGGTCTTCAGAACTGAAACATTTTGCGAAAAGCCTGTTTTCGAGCAAAATGGCTTCGTCGGCATCCATGTCGTAATTGTTGTTGATGCACTGCTTGGCATAACGTACAGCAATAGGTGCGGCGGCACAAATATTTTCCGCCAAACGGATGGCTGCCGGCAAGAGTTCGGCCTGCGGAAACACCTTGTTGACCAATCCGATGCGCAAGGCTTCGTCGGCCTTGATAGGCTTGCCCGCATAAATCATTTCCTTGGCAATGCCCTGTCCGACAATCTTAGGCAAGCGGTAAGTGCCCGAAAAACCGGGAGTAATGCCCAACCCCACTTCGGGTTGACCGAAACGGGCATTGTCGGAAGCATAGCGGATGTCGCACGCCAGTGCCAACTCGCATCCACCCCCCAAGGCATAACCATTGACTGCCGCAATAACCGGAATGGCGAGCGTTTCAATCTTGCGGAACACCCTTGCACCGAGTTTACCAAACTCGAATGCTTCCGGCTCGTTGAGTCCGTGCATTTCGGCAATATCGGCACCTGCCACAAATGACTTGTCGCCATCGCCCGTGATAATCAATACACGGACTTCCTTGTCCAAAGTGTCGATATAGGACTCCAGCTCGGTAAGCACCTGCGTGTTCAAGGCATTGAGCGATTGCGGTGCCGAGATGTAAAGAACCCGAATCTGCGGATTCTCACACGTATGTCTAAGGGAAGTGTATTCCATAATTATTGCAACATTGGTTTCAAATCCTTGGATATAATCAGTTGTGCCTCAGTAGCTTCCTGTACCTGTTCTACCGTAAATTCCGGATTGATTTCCACCAGTTCGATGCCGGCTGGGGTGATGTTCATAACACCCATTTCGGTGATAATCATATTTACCTGACCCACAGCAGTAAGCGGCAGACGGCACTGTTTGAGAATCTTGTGGCTGCCTTTGGCGGTATGTTCCATGGTGAGAATCACTTTGCGTGCACCCACAAGCAGGTCCATTGCACCACCCATGCCCGGCGCTTTCTTACCAGGGATAATCCAGTTGGCCAAGTTACCTTTTTCGTCCACCTCCAGCGCACCGAGGAAAGTTATATCGACATGACCGCCACGAATAATGGCAAAGGAATCGCACGAGCTGCAAGAATAAGCTCCAGGCACAGCCGTAATATATCCGCCGCCTGAGTTAACAAGATTCGGATCTTCCTCACCAGGAGCCGGTGTTGGCCCCATTCCGACCAATCCGTTTTCGGACTGAAGCGTTACCTCCACTCCTTCAGGAAGGAAATCGGGAATCATGGTTGGCAAACCTATACCAAGGTTTACAACGTCACCATCTTTAAGTTCAAGAGCCGCTCTGCGAGCGATGACCTCTCTGATTTGATTTTTATCCATAATCCAAATTATCTAAATAGTGATTGTAATAATTTATCCCTTTCTTTTTGCGATTTGCTCAGCTATGAACGAAGCCACATCATCGGCATAGGTGTTCATACCAAATCCGGCATCATAACCCAACTCCTTGGCCAATTCATGTGTGATGCGTGCACCACCGCAAATGAGCAACATCTTGTCACGCAAGCCTTCGGCCTCCATCAGTTCGACCAATTCGGTGAGGTTCTTGATGTGGATGTCCTTCTGGGTAACCGTTTGCGAAACGATGAGTGCATCGGCGCCCACTTCCACACCCTTGGCAATGAATTCTTCATTGGGAACCTGACTGCCCATGTTGTAGGCCTCAATCATTTCATAGCGTTCCAGACCATAGTGTCCGGCAAAGCCCTTCATGTTCATAATGGCGTCAATGCCCACCGTATGGGCGTCGGTGCCAGTGCTTGCGCCTACCACTACGAGCTTGCGCCCAATGTGTTCACGTATGTATTCGTCACACTCGTGCATATCCATGGTAGTGGATTCCACTTTCGGCACGTAGATATTGGAATAGTCCACCGTATGTTTGGTGCTACCGTAACAATTGAAGAAAGTGAAGCCTGGGGTAAGTTCCTTGGAAAAGACCACCATCGGGTTGTCAAATCCCATGGAAACCATCAGTTTCTTGGCAGCTTCTATGGCTTCGGGACCTTCGGGAACAGGCAATGTGAAACTCAGCTGTACCTTTCCGTCGTTCATGGTATCGCCATAGGGTTTGACCTTGGTAAGGTCCAGTGTTTTGTCAAAATCCTTGACAGCAGTAGAATACAGTCCTCCGCTCATAGATTATTTCCTCCCTTTCATTAAGTTGATAAATGGGTTTATATAGTTGGCACCCTTGTGCGTTACGCCATCGAGTCCCTTGCCTCCGTTTTTGGGGCGTTTCACATCACCGAAAATGCCCTTTTCGAGTGAGGTAAAGAGGCCTTCGTCCACCATGACTTCCAACAAAGCAATGGCCTTGTCGAGCACTTCCTTGGCACGGGTGCGCACGATGCCGCCTTCCTTGAATTCCATTTCATCGCCAATGCTCTTCATGTTGTTGAAGATGTATTTCGCATTTTCAATGGAAAGGAAGCGGTCGGACATGAAGGGTGTGTGAATGGCCTCGGTAGGCATACCAAGCAACTGAATGCCCTGGTGCGTCCAAATGCCCACCATGTTGAACAAGGCGTCCTGTATGTGTCCACGGAAAATATTGCCGGTCATGAACTTGGTAGGCGGCATGTATTTCAATGGAGCGTTGGGGAATATTTCGCGTATCATCTGTGCCTGTGCCAATTCCATAAGGAAGCCGTTTTCCTGCATCGGGTCCATTTCAAAGGCATGTCCGAGTCCCATCTGCTCTTCGGGCAGTCCGGCTGCCAAAGCCAACTGTTCGTTAATCAGGTCAGACGCAAGTACGGTGTGGGCTGCCTCAATCGCATCGGCTGTGGTGAGGTAGTTGTCTTCACCTGTATTGATGATGACACCGGCAAAGCCGTTGATGATGCGGGAGAAGTACTGGTCAATCAATGTGCGCTGCATGTTGATGTCACGGAAGAGGATACCATAGAGGGCATCGTTGAGCATAACATCGAGCCCTTCAAAAGCACCCATGATGGCGATTTCAGGCATACACAAGCCAGAGCAATAGTTACACAAACGGATGTAGCGGCCTACTTCTTCGCCTACTTCATCGAGCGCCTTACGCATGATGCGGAAGTTTTCCTGTGTAGCATACGTACCGCCAAAACCTTCGGTCGTTGCACCATAAGGCACATAGTCGAGCAAGGACTGGCCGGTGGTGCGAATCACCGCAATGATATCGGCTCCCTGACGGGCGGCTGCCTGTGCCTGAATGACATCTTCATAGATATTGCCCGTGGCCACAATGACATAGAGATAAGGACGTGGTCCTTCGCCAATGGTGTTGAGGTATTGCTCTCTTCTGTGGCGACGGCTGCGGATGCGTTCGAGCGAAGCATTGATGACCGGCTCGAGCACAGCATCAATCTGCGCCTTGGAGGCAGGAGCCAAACGGGTGATATCCAATTGCCCTTCGGCCACCTGTTCGGCAATCTGTTGCGGGTTCAAGCCCGTGGCAACCATGGCATTGGCCAAATAATATAAAACACCCTCGGAGAGGACTCCTTCTTCCTTCAGCTTGTCCACCACCACATTGGGCAGCGGCACCTGATTGGCGTCTATCCCGTCAATGCCCATCAGACGGCAGAGCGTTCTTTCAACAGCGACCGTTGTATATTGGTCGACAAACTGCTGCACATCGTCGGCAATCCGAGTGGCAAGTCCTTTGGCATGGACAATTTTCTTTTCGTCTAAACCTAATTTACTTTGCATATTATTTTCCAAGTATTTTTTGAGCTTCGTCCAACCACCTGTCAGAAATACCGAGACTGCGGGCAACATTCAGTGCTTCATGGGGCACTTCGCCACGGGGAGCTACATCCAAGGCATAGTTCATTTTGCCATTTTCGAGTCCCCTCACCTTCATCCGCAGACAAAGGTCAGAATCGATGTTGTAATGTGTAGTTATGAGAAGCGTTATTTTCTTTTCTGCTAAAATATCAATCAGGGCACTGACCAATGCAGTTCCCTCTATCGGATTGGTGCTGCGTGCCGGTTCGTCAATGCAGGCCAGAATGTCAGCACCCGACAAGGAGCATTTGAGCACCTCATCAATTTTCTTCATTTCAGCCCCAAAGGAAGAAAGTCCGTCCAGTTCGTTTTGGGCATCGCCCGCACAGAAGAACACGGATTTCTTGACCGGTATGCGTGCCTCTGAAGCCGGAACATCAAAGCCGAACTGGGTCAGGTATTGAATAAGCACCAGTGTCTTCAACACGACCGTTTTTCCGCCCATGTTAGCTCCCACAATAAGGAGCGGCTGATGACCGAAGGTCAGGTCGATTTTCTGAAACTCCCTACCCTTTTCGTTGAGCACAGAGCGAATGTGCGGATTGAACATCGCTTTGAGAACGTACTCGCCTCCTTCTGACACCTCCGGCTGACAAAAGCCCATGCGGCGCGAGAGTTGCGCCTGTGCCAACATGATATCGGCCACAACAAGCTTTTCCAAAGAATCACTGAGTAGCGCAGCAAAGGGTTTAAGTTCGTGTGTCAGTTTTTGTCTTACCGCATACTCAATTTCCTGTGATTCCAAGATAAGTTTCTGTCGCTCTTCCGCATCGTCGGTACACTTGATGCGGGTGCGCAATGCAGCCAATTCAGGCGAATAGGAGTCATAGACATAGAACGAGAGAATCTTGTTGGCATCGGGGTCGAGAATGTCAACCACCTTTTCCAAGCCGTCGGGCAACGGGAGGTTGACCTCCGCTTTGGCCAGCAATTCCTGAATGGCCAGAGCACCCATGGCCAGATTTTTCACCTCAAAAAGTTCGATGTCGTCGGCCACCCTGCCAGAGGCAATGGCAGCTATCGTTTCACGAATGTCCTTGATGGCATTGTATCGGAGCGCAATGGTTTGCAGCAATGAAGAAAAGCGGTTGTCGGCCACCATTTGCCGATAAGGCTGCATGGCCTCCTGCCATTGGCGTATCTGGCAGGCCGATTCCATCATATCCATATCGAGCAGGTATCTGCGTGAATAGGAGGACCCCAAAGTGAGGTTCTCAAAACAATAGCGGAGTCCGCACGGTATGTCTATAATGTGTTTAAGCTTCATATCTGTTTTTAACCAAATCGTAAACCGGAAGACCGATAGCCGAAGAGAGTTCAGCGCACAGTCTGTCGGAGTTGATGACAAAACCATTGGGTGCTGTAGGATTGACCGTCACAGCAATCAGTTTGCTTCTTTGTGCCACGGTGATGCGCCCGCCCCGCGCGAGAAAATTTCGGTAGGCCTGCGGAGTAACAAAAATCCGGGTAAAGTCCTTTACTCTGATTTCCAAATCCTCCACATGAGGCAAAGCCGCAATCCTGCCCAGCAGTCGGTCGGTGAGGGCTCCGGTAACTGAAAAGACGGTAAAGTCCTTCATATTGGCCGGCAAAGCCGCTCCCATGGATGACAGTCCCAGACATTGTTCGTCGGGCTTTTCCGTGTAGAGAGGCAGATTGATTCTATCGACCACAAATGCCGTTTGAGCCACCAGCGTGGCCAGATTGGCCGAATAGGCCGCCCCTGTGGAAAGAATCATTGCCTGCGAAACAGCCGGCGAAGCCAAGCTGAGCCGTGACAATGCCCCATCGACAATGTTCAGTCGGGCACCAAGTGTTTTTGTCGTATTCATAAGTCGCACCAGCGCAGGCGTGGAAGCCGGTCCGGAAAGCATCACCTTGCCGGGCGAAACAGCCCTGGCCACCAGTATGCGTCCGAGCGATGTCGTTTCATCGGAGATGGCGAGCAGTTCGGAAACCAGTTCGCGCTGCCGGTAGTGCTTTTCACTCGTACAGAAAAGACATCCTTCGCTGATGTGTATTTCAGGTTTTTCCGTCGAAGTAACCTGGTCGACTTTCTCACCGTCCACCCCTATAGAAGTAATGCAGACCCCTCTGCTTTCGAGAGGGAGTCTGCTTAGGATATAATTTAGGCACTGGGTTTTACCTACGTTCTTTTCAAGACCAACGATAGATAAACTGTCGTACTTCAATATTTCCTTGATGAACGGCATAAGTCCTTTTTATTTGGAGTGCCGCTTGTTTCTTTCCAGAATGGACGGCTCGATGGAGAGCTTTTGTCCACGCAAGAGAGAAGACACCCCTTCTACAGTCTTGTTTTGCTGGCAATCCTCGCAATGGCACTCAGCAATATAATCGTGTGGCTCGGTATAGGTGGTGATAACCCCTTCAAAGTTGCGGAGTACCACTTTGCCCGGAGCCTGCGATATGAGGTATTGAGGCATTACTGGGATTTTGCCACCACCTTCAGGCGCATCTACCACAAAGGTCGGAACGGCATAGCCGGATGTGTGTCCACGCAAGCCTTCAACGATTTCAATACCTTTGGAAACCGTGGTACGGAAATGTTCGAGTCCCATGGAGAGGTCGCACTGATAGATGTAATAAGGTCTTACCCTCATTTTGACCAATTCGTGTACCAGACGCATCATGATATTGGTGCAGTCGTTGACACCGCGCAAGAGCACTGACTGGTTGCCCAACGGAATTCCCGCATCGGCCAACATGGCGCATGCCGCCTTGGATTCCGGCGTCACCTCGTTCGGGTGGTTGAAATGCGTGTTGATCCATATCGGGTGATATTTCTTGAGCATGTTCACCAATTCAGGCGTGATGCGTTGCGGACAAACCACCGGAGTACGCGTACCGATGCGCACAATTTCCACATGAGGAATTTCGCGCAAGCGCTTGATGATGTATTCCAGTTTGGCATCGCTCACCATCAGCGCATCGCCACCGGAAAGCAGCACATCGCGAATCTGTGGCGTATTGGCAATATAGTCAATGGCCTTTTCGATTCTTTCTGACGGAGACTCATCGTCTTTCTGTCCGGCAAAACGACGGCGCGTGCAATGACGGCAATACATGGAACACATGTCGGTGATAAGCAGCAATACCCTATCAGGATAACGGTGTGTCAGTCCCGGTACAGGCGAGTCGGTATCCTCATGCAGCGGGTCCAGCAGGTCGGCAGCCGCCTTGTGCGTTTCAAGTGCAGTGGGCACTGCCTGTCTTCTGATGGGGCAATGAGGATTATCGGGATCAATCAGACTCAGATAATAAGGCGTGATGGCCATTCTGAGGGTAGAAAGTGTCTTTTTGACACCTTCTTCCTCATCTGGAGTCAGATTCAAATATTTCTTGAGCTGGTCGAGCGTTTCAATACGGTTTCTGACCTGCCATTTCCAGTCGTTCCACTGTTCGTCAGTCACTTCCGGAAACAATATTTTTCTTCTTGTTCCGTCCATGGCGACTATGCATACAGTTCGGTAAATATCTTACGGAGTTTTTCGCTCTCTCTCAATTCCTGCAAAGTAATTTCAGCATGGCCTTTGGTGTAACCATTACCCACAATCATAGTAACATCGCTTCCTACGCCTTCAGCGCCGAGGGCAGCCTTGGTGAAGCTGGTTGCCATAGAGAAGAAATAAACCAAACCTGTGTTTTTGGTGCAAAGGATAGAGGTCATTTCCGTGTCAGGGATGTTTACATTATTGATGGTTACATCGCACATTTCACCCTTGGTGAGTTCTTCGATTTTTTCGAGAACCGGAACTGGTTGAGTAGCATCGGCAGAGAATACATAGTCGCAGAAGCCGAGTTCTTCCATACGTTTGGTGCTTCTTTCGCTGTGGCAAAGACCGATTACCTTACCCGTTACGCCAGCACGTTTTTTAGCTTCGTAGCAGCAGAGCATACCAGATTTTCCACCGGCACCGATGATGAGCACTGTGTCGCCCGGTTTAACCAACTTAGCCACCTGTGCAGGAGCACCAGCCACGTCGAGTGCAGAAAGAGCAAGTGTTTCCGGAAGGTCAGCAGGGATTTTAGCATAGATACCACTTTCAAAAAGAATAGCTTTACCGTCGATATCCACTTGGTCAATGTCAGGGCGGATTTCCTTGATTTTGTCAATGCGGAGCGGGGTGAGTGAAAGTGAAACCAAAGTAGCGATTTTGTCGCCTTCCTTCAAATCGATTTTGTCTTTGAGCGCATCACCGATTTTTTCAACTGTACCCAAGAGCATACCGCCAGAGCCGGTAACCGGGTTGCGGTGCTTGCCTTGTTTTGCCACGATGTCCAACATGATTTCGGCAATCTTAGCCTTGTCACCACCAGCCTGTTCTTCAATCTGGGTGAAAGAAGCAGAGTCAATATTCAAGGTTTGAACGTCGATAAGGATTTCATTATCATAAAGGATATCCATATTGTTATCTACTTTGTTGGCTGGTTGTGGAAGTACTCCTTTAGGTTCAATAACTCTGTGGATTCCGTATTTGTTTCCTTTTGGTTGCATAGTATTATAATTTTAAATGGTTAATAATAAGTCAAAAACAAGTTGGCAGCTATGAAGCCACTGCCGGGGCTTATCGTATTATCTGGCTTTGAGTCCGAGTATCTGGCGTGCTTCTGCAGGAGTTGCCACTTCACGTCCCAGTTCCTTTGCCATGCGTACCACTTTGGCTACCAGTTCGCCATTGGATTTGGCCAAGACACCTTTAGAGAGATAGACATTGTCTTCAAATCCCACTCTCACGTGTCCGCCATCGATGATAGCCGCCATGGCCAGTGGGAATTCATAGCGTCCGATTCCCGCTACCGTATAAGTGGCATCGGCAGGAATGCTGCCACGGAGGAAAACGAAGTCTCT
>CALUKG010000026.1 GCA_944321155.1 uncultured Bacteroidales bacterium
GGGAGAGTAGGTAGCCGCCGTTTTTCAGTATCCTTCCGGAGATGTTCCGGGAGGATATTTTGTTTTATACAGATCTGATGGTGTACTGTGCCAACTGTGGTAGGGTGGGGAGTGGGCATTTGTTGTATGTCTCTGCTGTCAGCCGTATCTGGCTCATATGGACAATCTTAGTTGTTCAACTCCCTTGCATTATTTTTGGAACATCTCTTTAATATGACCTGTGGCCTCATAGGAAGCCCCCGTATCCGAATTACAGTCCGAATACGGGGGCTCTTTATATATTCAGGTGTCTTTTATTCCCTGTATTTATCCCAAATCGGTCATTAGAGGCTGATTATTTGTGGTCTTGATTGTAATGCGCTGATAAACAATGATTTAAAATCTCATTTTTCTAATGACCGCCATTAGAAAATCAAGATTACAATATATTCATTTTCAATGCCTTACAATCAAGACCACGAAAATTGGATATTCTAACGACCGATTTGGGTTTATCCATACGTTATGAGTTTGATACTACTACCGATTTTGGAGGTAACTTATGATATAATGATAAATTACTTTATATTCTGTTTGGGGTCTGTTCAATGCTTCTACTAAAGAAAGATATTCTTCTGTGCATAAGTTAAATCTCCTATGGCTTTTGGGTGTTTGCTAATGCGTTAGTTTAAATGATAGTAGAGGTAGTCATGCAAGTGTTGATGGTTCGAGAATTCTCATATCAGAAACTACCTGTGGCGATATTGTTATGTAAGCGGCTTTGCGGTAATTGACCTAATGAGTGTCATATCTGTCATTAAAAAATAATGAAATCCATACTATATGCTTCATTGCTTACTATATGTGGCAATACAAGCTCTTTTTCGTTAATCTCTTGTTAAATGATGTATATTAATTGCTTAATTCTTATATTTGGAACGGTTTATGCAATATCATTATTACAAACCCTAAACCCCAAAAATATGAATGGTAAAAAGGTAGAAAAAGAATTGCTTCAGTTACAGAAGAATATGTATAACTTCGCATATTCACTTACGCTGAACGAAGAGGAAGCAGGAGACTTACTTCAAGATACTTCCTTAAAAGTGTTGGATAATAAAGAAAAATACTCTGATGATACTAATTTCAAAGGTTGGGTGTTAACCATCATGAGAAATATCTTCATAAACAACTATAGAAAAATAGTACGCAACCAAACAATGATTGATTCGACTGAGGATTTGTATCATTTAAATTTGTCTCAAGATTCTGGATTAGATACCCCTGATGGCGCTTATACGTTGAATGAATTAAATCAAGGGATAGATGCTTTACCGAAAGAATATGCAAAACCCTTTAGAATGCATGTGGACGGATTTAAGTATGAGGAGATTGCAGAAGAGATGAATTTACCTATCGGAACAGTCAAAAGTAGAATCTTTTCAGCGAGAAAATCATTGCAGAGCGAATTCAAGGATTATAAATAAGATAAATACATAAATGCCAAAAGCAAAAAGCAAAAAACGTTTTTCTCATAAATGAATAATTATTGGATGATTGATCCGTCTACGCTGTGAAGCGTGGGCGGTTTTTTTATATAAACAATCTACATTTCCAGTTTCATGACTTTATGTTTTGGATAATTTTTTTCTTTTTGTTGAATGATAAATTCTTGATACATAGAATATAAACATTTTTATTTGGAAAACAATTTGAATTTTCTTGGAAAAAATATTTCCAAAATGTTTTCATTCTATGGAAAAAGATTCTATCTTTGCGTTCCCACCAATGGTGATTGAAAGTATAAATAAACATCCTGATTATAAACAGATAATAAAATTTGAACGGTATGGGTAGCGCAGAAATAGTGATTCTCAAGCGTGACGGAAGTACAGAAAGCTTTTCGATAGATAAAATCAAAAACGCTATTTCCAAGGCATTTCTGTCGGTTGGTAGTTTTGCAACGCAAGATGTAATGACAACGATTTTGAGTCGACTCAATATCGTCAATAACATGAGTGTGGAAGAAATCCAGAACCAGGTGGAAGTGGCACTTATGGCAGAAAAGTATTTTGGTGTTGCCAAATCGTTCATGCTGTATCGACAAAAACACACAGAAGACAGAGAGACGAGAGATAAATTGCAATTCCTTATGGATTATTGCAATGCTACTAATGCAGCTACAGGCAGCAAATACGATGCTAATGCGAACGTGGACAAGAAAAACATTGCAACGCTTATTGGCGAATTGCCGAAATCAAACTTTATTCGCCTTAACCGTCGACTGCTGACAGATAGATTGAAGGATATGTATGGCAAGGAGCTTGCCGACCGCTATTTGTATTTGCTCAATAATCATTTTATCTACAAAAACGATGAAACGAGTTTGGCAAATTATTGTGCCAGCATAACAATGTATCCATGGCTCATTGGCGGCACACTTTCCATTGGAGGCAATTCCACTCCTCCAACCAATTTGAAATCCTTCTGCGGTGGCTTTGTCAATATGGTGTTTATTGTGTCTAGTATGTTGAGTGGTGCATGTGCAACACCTGAATTTCTGATGTATATGAACTATTTCCTACAGAAGGAATATGGTGTGGATTACTATCTGCACCCTGAAACGCAGGCTGATTTGTCGCTCAAGAAGCGCACCATAGACAAAGTGATTTGCGATTGTTTTGAGCAGATTGTCTATTCAATCAACCAGCCGACCGGTGCTCGTAACTTCCAGGCGGTATTTTGGAATATCGCTTATTACGATAAATATTACTTCCACAGTCTGTTTGAGCATTTTGTCTTCCCTGATGGCAGTCAGCCGCATTGGGAGTCACTCAGTTGGCTGCAGAAACGTTTCATGAAATGGTTCAACAAGGAGCGCACTAAAACCGTTCTGACCTTCCCGGTAGAAACCATGGCATTGCTTTGCAAGGATGGCGATGTATTGGATGAAGAGTATGGTGATTTTACTGCCGAGATGTATGCCGAAGGTCATTCCTTCTTTACTTATATGAGCGACAATGCGGATTCGTTAAGCAGTTGCTGCCGCTTGCGCAATGAAATCCAGGATAATGGCTTTAGCTATACCCTGGGTGCAGGAGGCGTTTCAACGGGCTCTAAGAGCGTGCTCACCATCAATCTGAACCGTTGTATCCAACATGCAGTTAAGATGGGTATTCCTTACCAAACCTTCTTGTCAGAAGTGATAGAGTTGACCCACAAAGTGCAGATTGCATATAATGAGAATCTGAAAGCTTTCCAAAAAAGGGGTATGTTGCCGCTGTTTGATGCCGGTTATATCAATATATCAAGGCAATACCTCACCATCGGTGTCAATGGTTTGGTGGAAGCGGCAGAATTCTTGGGTATAGAAATCAATGATAATCCTAAATACGTGGAGTTTGTGCAAGGGGTATTAGGGCTTGTTGAGACCTATAACAAAAAGTTCAGAACCAAGGATTTGATGTTCAACTGTGAAATGATTCCGGCTGAAAACGTAGGAGTAAAGCATGCAAAATGGGACCGTGAAGATCATTATTTCGTGCCGCGCGACTGCTACAACAGCTATTTCTACATCGTTGAAGACCGGTCGCTCAATGTCATAGACAAGTTTAAGCTTCATGGCAAAAAATACATTGAGCATCTCACTGGCGGTTCTGCTTTGCATTGCAATTTGGAGGAACATCTTTCTCAGGCTCAATATCGCCAGTTACTTAGGGTTGCAGCAGTGGAAGGGTGCAATTATTTCACATTCAACATTCCTAATACGGTCTGCAATGATTGTGGATGCATTGACAAGCGTTATCTGAGCGAATGTCCGAAATGCCACAGCAAAAATATTGACTACTTGACACGCATTATCGGTTATATGAAGCGCATAAGTAGTTTCTCTGCGCCACGTCAGAAAGAGGCAGCTCGCAGATATTATGCCAAAGTGACTGACCAGCAAACACAACTAGCCGATGCTTAAATTTGCCGATTACGATATCGTTTTTCAGGAAGTTCCGGGCGAGGTAACACTCGCCCTGAACATTTCCAATTGCCCCAATAATTGTCCGGGCTGCCATAGTGCCTATTTGATGAATGATGTGGGCATGCCCTTAACCGAAGCAGCTCTTGACGACTTGTTCGGTAAATACGGGAAATCCATAACATGTGTATGCTTTATGGGGGGCGACCGTGAACCTCATGAGATACAGAAACTGGCGCTTTATGTAAAACAGCATACAAAATGTAAGACAGCATGGTATTCAGGTCGTGACCAGCTGCCTATGAATTTCTCAGTACAGTGTTTTGACTTTCTGAAACTTGGACCATATAAGGAGGAATTTGGCGGGCTCGATTCGCTCAGCACCAACCAGCATTTTTACAGAGTCTCAACCGATGGAAGTTTGGAAGACTGGACCTATAAGTTCCAGAAAAAACAGCAGATATAGGATTCTTAATGTCAGGAGATAATCACTCAAAAAATGATGATTGTCAAATCTCTAATAGTCCTGGCATAATTCTTTTACGCGCTCCTCAAAATTTTCTCTGTCCCCTAAGGAACTGTTTTTCACTTTCGCACGGTAATTATAGATGGTATTTACCGAGTAGCAAAGCAGTTCAGCTATTTTCACGCTGGAGCTGATACCTAAACGTATAAGGGCAAAAATCCGTAACTCGGTAGTAAGCAATTCATCTGATTTTGGAATAATCTGCTCTTCCTGTTTCAGTAAGGCATTAAATTCCTCAATGAATTTCGGATAAATAGATAGGAAGGTATTATCAAATCGGTTATAGAATTGTGCCATTTCGTTTTTCATCAGTTCCTCTGCATCTTTCATGCCAGCCTTACGGGCCAGCTTACTCATCCGTCGTATATATTCGCTATACACTTCCAGATATTGGCAAATAAACAGCTCTTTTACATGATTCGATTCTTTCAAAGATTTGTTCAGCGCAGTAAGTTCCATATTCAAGTCAGATAGCTGCTCGTTAAGCTCTTTCTGCTTCTTGTTCATGTAATTGAGCCTTCTTATCTGATGTATGGTGAATAGGAATAATAAAAGAACAATAATAAGAAGGCATATTAGTCCACCGACAGCCCATGCCAGATGCTCTGACATTGTTTTCATTTTGTGGCTGTAGGATTGGTTAATCAGATTTCCCAATGGACTGATTTGCAGATGTCGTAGTTGGGCATTGAATATACCGGCATTATTGACCGAATAGTTGATATACAGGAGTGCACGGTCCAATGAACCTTGATGGAACATAGTGCTGGCCAATGTCCATGATGAACCGTTGTCTGTAACACCACTGCGCACATCTGCAATGGCAGAACGTGTAAGCCAGCACATCCGGCCGAAGTAGTCACCCATTTCCTCCAGCGTTACCGAATGCTCATATGCCATGATGGCATATATGTGTTCATCAGGTGTCAAATAGCTGAATATAGTGTCTGCATAGGCAATGGCTTTGTCATATTTCCTTTCTGAGCGAGCTTGAATAATAAGTAGCCGGTAATATTCAAACCCCATGTTTTCATGCCAGTCATATTTGTTCACACCGCTCAATTTGAATTGTTTGTGCCGTAATGTATAGAATAATGAGTCTCGAAAACAATCTGCAATCTTAAAATATTCAGTTTTAATTTGCTGTGATTTTCCATATACGGCTGATTCACTGTAAAGGCGATTCATAGCATTAAAGTAGAATACCTTAAGCGAATCAGGAACGGAACCTAGATGTTGGGTTTCAATAAAACCCTCATTATAGAAACCGATGGAAGCGAGCAAATAGATAAGGTGTAGTTTGGCTTCAATGGAAGGTTGAGGTTGGCATTCAGAAGCTTTGTTTAAATATAATATGGCTGAATCACATTGATAGGGAACGTAAAGCTTACCAATTGACAACAAGGTTTCTACATCATTCATGTTCCCGTGTTTCTTTATAGAGTCAATGACAGTTTGGCGCTCTTTCAGGTAAGTTTCATTGAGTTGTATCTCATGGTCATATACCGATAGCAAAGAGTCTAAGGTGTTTTTGTCATCGGCAAGAGTTGTTAAAGAGAATAAAACAAAAACTGTAGAGCAAATGATGTAGTGTATTATATGTGGCATATAAAATAAGGTCTCGATTCATCTGCAAAGATAAATAATATTAACAAGTACGCAAATAATGGCATTTTTTATTCTTGTTTTCCTTGTGTAAATCCCACTTTTTATGAGCAAAATTATTATGTAATATATTGGTAATCAGTGCTCATTTGTTTGAAATAGTCCACTTTTTGTCCCCCACACGAAGAATTTGTGTTGAAAGTGTAATGCTTCTGTCTATTTTTGCAGTACGAATTCTAAAATTCTATTTATATGAAAACAAATTACCAGGAAAAACACTCCGTTCGTTGGGCGATTTTGGCATTCTTGTATTTTTTCCCAACGGCACTTATGGCTCAAGTGCAAGTCAAAGGTGTGGTGACAGATGTTAATCGTGAAGCAATTATTGGTGCAAGTATTCAGGAAAAAGGTACTACCAATGGTACAATCACTGACTTTGACGGAAACTTCGTTCTTGAAGTAAGTTCTGCAGATGCTACCCTTGTTATCAGTTATGTAGGTATGCAGACGGTTCAATTGCCTCTCGCAGGCCAAACCCAAGTTAATGTAGTTTTAAAGGAAGATCAGGAAGTTCTTGAAGAAGTTGTGGTCATTGGTTATGGTACACAAAAAAGAAAAGACTTGACCACGGCCGTTTCTTCAGTAGATACAGAAAACCTGGACAAAATTCCTATTACTTCTGCTGCGCAGGCTATGCAAGGTAAGGCTGCTGGTGTAACGGTTGTAAAACCTAACGGACAGCCGGGTGCAGGAATGGTCGTACGTGTGCGTGGTACAACTTCTATGAACGGTAGCAACGACCCGTTGTATGTTGTCGATGGTGTGCCTATGACCGATATCAGCTTTTTGGCTCCTAACGACATTGAGTCTATGCAAATCTTGAAAGATGCTTCTTCTGCAGCCATTTATGGTTCAAGAGCTGCGAATGGTGTCATCATGATTACTACCAAAGCGGGTTCTGCTGGCAAGGAAAGAATGAATGTTGACTTCTCCATGTATGGTGGTTGGACACAGGTATCCAAACGCATGGAAAGTTTGAACTTCGAACAATACAAGGAATATCTTGAAGATTTAGGTTCCAATGTGGTATTGCCCGATGGTCTTAAGGACGAAACCAACTGGTTCGATGAGACCTATAAAACAGGTTCTACTCAAAACTATCAGTTGTCTGTAAGTGGTGGTACAGAAAAGATGAGAGGCTATATGTCTGCCGGCTATACTAATGAAATCGGTATCATCCCAACAACTACTTATCAACGTTATAACTTCCGAACTTCACTCGATGCGGATGTAACCAAATGGCTTACATTGGGAACAAATGTTTCTTATGCTTATGGTATCAATAATGGTTCCATTTCTTCTGGTACAGGTGCTAACCGTGGTGGTTTGGTATTGTCAGTTATCAACACTCCTACCTATGCTCCTATTTATGACCCAGAAAATCCAGATTATTACTACACAAATTTCTATGGCGTAAGCAATATTACACACCCGCTGGAAAATATCGAGCGCTATAAGAACAATTCAGACAAGCAACACAGACTTTTGGCTACAGGAAAAGGTATATTTACCCTTTATGACACCAAGAAATTCAACCGTCCGGACGAACACGAGCATTCTCTTAAATTCACTACCACTTTCACGGAAGACCTTAAAATGGCTAATACAACTTATTTCCTTGACCCGATGACAACGTCTTGGGGACGTAATCAGTATGGTGAAGGAAATGATACTAGAACTACCGATTTGATTGTTGTTTGGGATAATGTGTTGAATTATACAGCACAAATTGGCCGCCATAATTTGGATTTGATGGCAGGTTCTTCTTACACACATTCAACATGGACAAAATCTTATATTGCAGCAAGCCATTTTGCAGATGGTACCATTCAGACTTTGAATGCTGCCAATAAGATTGACCCTTCTTCCACAGGCACATGGGCTAGTGAATGGGCTATCATGTCAGGCTTTGCACGTGTAAGCTATAATTACGATTCACGTTATATGATTTCAGCCAATATGCGTGCCGACGGTTCTTCTCGTTTGGCTCCTGGAAAGAAATGGGCTTATTTCCCATCTGCCAGTGCTGCATGGCGTGTTTCTGGTGAATCATTCATGCAGGATGTCAACTGGATTGACGACTTGAAAATTAGAGGTGGTTGGGGACAGACTGGTAACCAAGGTGGTATTGGTGATTATGCTTACTTGGAACGCTATAACATTGTACGCCAAAACTGGTGGGAAACAGGTAAGGAACATGCAGTGCCTACCTATAGTCAGTCTTCTTTGCGTAATACCGACCTTACTTGGGAGCGTACTTCACAGACCAACGTCGGATTCGACTGGACAATGTTGAAAAATCGTTTGACCATTAACTTTGACTGGTATTACAAATATACAACCGATATGCTCATGTGGGTATCTTTGCCTGCTGGTTCTGCAGCCGTTTCTTCTATCCAGAGAAACGAGGGTGAAATGAGTAATACCGGTGTGGAATTCACCATTGTCTCACACAACTTTGTCAATAAGAACTTCAAGTGGGATACACAGTTGAACATTTCACACAACAAGAACCGTTTGGAAAAACTGGCAACCAGCCAAGTGTATTACGATGCTAAAGTGACGGACGTTTTGGCTGATTATTGCGTTCGCAACACTCCAGGCATGCCGTTGGGCTCTTTCTATGGATACAAGACAGGTGGCGTTGACCCTGAAACAGGTGAATTGATTTATTTGGATACGAATGGAGATGGTGTAGTAACTGCTAGCGATAGAACATATATCGGTGACCCTAATCCTGACTTTACTTTCGGTATGACTAATACGTTCCAATTCTATGGTGTGAGCATCAGTTTCTTGCTGCAAGGCTCTTATGGTAACGACATTTTCAATGCCAGCCGAATTGAAACGGAAGGTATGTATGATGCCAAAAACCAATCTGTACGTGTTTTGGACCGTTGGAGAAGACCGGGTATGGTTACCAGCATTCCAAAAGCAGGTTTCGATATGAAGGTCAGTGACTACTTCGTGGAAGATGGTAGCTATATCCGTCTGAAAGACCTAACCGTTGGTTATGAATTCTCGGGTGAGTGGATGAAAAAGGCAGGACTGACTCGCTTGCAACCTTATTTCTCTGCTCAAAACTTGTTCACCATTACCAAATATTTGGGAATGGATCCGGAAGTTAACCAATATGGAAACTCTGGTACAGTACAAGGGCTTGACTATGGTACATATCCGCAAACACGCAGTTTTGTGCTTGGTCTTAATGTAGCATTCTAAGTTTCACGCATTTAAATCCGAAGAATATGAAAAAGTATTATTTATATATCATAAGTCTGATGCTCACATTGTCAATGGTAGCATGTGATCTTGATTTGGAGCCTATCTCCGACCAATCAGAATTGAATTTGGGTTCTTCGCAAGGCGATACCGTCCGCGTAAAATTTAAGGACAGAGCTGCTGCAAAGGCCTTCTATGAAAACCTTTACAATATCATGCGCGACCGTCAGGAGCACTGGTATTTGGATTATATGCTTTTTGGAGAGTCACGTGTAGACAATGCTTATGCGGGTACTACAGGTGCCGAGGTTGTGCCGGTTGAAACCAACGCGTTGGATGCTTCCAACCCTGACATAGCACGTGACTGGGACCGCTATTTGGAAGATATTGCACAAGCCAACGTGCTGATAACCAATATCGATAAAGTGCCAGACCCAGCTTTTACACAGGCAGAGCGCAACCAATGGAAAGCCGAAGCCAAGATTTTTAGAGCCATGATGATTTTCGACCTGGCGCACTGGTTCGGAAACATTCCTTTAAATCTGACCGAAGCTCCCGATATTACAGCTGAGAACGTGGAAGAGGTCTATCCTATCTATTTCCCGAAACCCGTTACACAGGATTCTGCCTATCGCCAGGTAATCATGGATTTGACAGAGGCTATTCCTTATGCTCCTTCCATCAATCCGGCTGACAAGCGTATGTTGTGCAAGACAGTAGCTTATGCCGTTTTGGCGAAAGTATATGCTGAACTGGGCGATTGGGACAATGTAATCCTTTATGCAGATAAAGTGTTTGCCGATGGCATCACGCTGGCCGACAACTATGCTGACTTGTGGAAATATGACGAAGAGTTGGGCGACGGAAGCCGCAACAACAAGGAAACGATTCTGGAAATGCAATACACCTCTGCAAGTGGCAACTGGGTAACATGGATGTTGGGACGTAATTTGTCCAACTGGGATGAATCCTTTACATGGGCAAAATGGATTACACCAAGTAGAGACCTTATCAATGCTTTCAATGCTGCAGGTGATACTATACGTCAAAACCAGACAATTGTATATTATCCATGTACATGGAGTAACTATTATCCAGCTGACAATTATCCATTCATGTACAAATGTCGTTCTGCCTACAGTAGCATTATTAAATTACGAGGGGCAGATATCATGCTGCTGAAAGCTGAAGCCTTGGCTCATCAAGGCGATTTGAATGGTGCCGCTACTTTGGTAAATAAAATCCGTCAGCGCGCAAAACTGAAAGATTTGACCATTGACGAAACTGGTTCACAGGATGCCATGTTGGATGCAATCTTGAATGAACGCCGTTTGGAATTGGCTCTTGAAGGGCAACGCTTGTTTGACCTGATTCGCTTTGGGAAACTCTTGGAGGTGATGAATGGAATCAACAATAGGGACGAAGGCCGTTTGCCGCAAGCTAGACCCTTTGTCGAGGAACATAAATTGATGCCTATTCCACAGACTGCTTTGGATAAGAATCCCAACTTAATTCAGAACCTGGGTTATTAACAAATGGCTTATTGTATAACTTTTAAATAGTACAGAATATGAAAACAATATATAAATGCTTATTGCTGTTATTGCCGGTTTTGGCTCTTGCCGCATGTCAGCCGGAACATTTCCGTGAGGTTTATCCTGCTGGTGACCCACAGCTTACGGCAGAATTGCTTACCAAAGAAGTGCAATATGCCAAAGATAGCATCTCTTTTGCCGTAACCGTTACCGAAACGGAAACCCCTCTTTCTACTTTGTCCATCAAGGTAGTGGTCGGAATGAACGTGATTGTCAACGAACAGGTACGTACAAAAGATTATGAATTCAGTTCCACATTTACCTATCCTGTGCCTCTTTTGGCCAATATGGAGGAAGGTGAGAAGGTGAAAGTATACCTGACTGCCACAAATGTGGAAGGCACAACAAAAGACCTGATTCTCGACGATTGCATCGGACATAGACCGGCTATAGAAACAATGTATATTATGCCTCCAACCATTGACTATAAGCCTCTGGGCAAAGGTATGCAGATGACTTCTGACGGAGAATGGTTCAACGCTTATGAATTGGGCTATCCGAAATCAATGGAATGTCTGTTTGCCGTTGTGGGAACAAAATTTGGTCGTGTCGACTGGAACTATCCTGTCTTTGGTATGCTCGATGGAAAAATCGCTTTAATCACTGAAGAACAGTTCAATTCAGGTGTGGCTACCTCAATCAAATTGGCTAACGATGCTTTTCAAACCATCGATACTATCCGCTTTAATCCGTTGACTTTCGAGGTTATTTTCGGAGGAAAGGTGGCTCAACCGGTTTCTTCTCTCGATGTAATGACTGATTTGGCAGAGGTGGCTGGCAAGAACTACAGATTCTCAAAAATCTTCTTCGACCCAGAATTGGAAGTAACATTGAGTGGCGTGGCCGATGTGGAAATGGCTTATAATCTCGACTTCATGGAATACATGGGAGACAACAAAGTTAAATTCTTGGCTGAAAAGGGAATGTACAATGTATATTACTTGACCGATTTGGATTATTTGGTAGTAGAACCATTGGAAGATGCTATATATCCGAATGCTATGTGGATGACGGGAGTTGGTTTTGGCTATCCGGCTGCTACGCCTGAGGTTGCTGGCGGATGGGGATTTGACAGACCGGGCCAGTACATAGCTTGCCGCACTGTTGCTCCAAAAGTATATCAGTTTACAGCCTATTTCAAGAACGAACAAAGTACCGATTACACAGATTATGGTACACTTAACTTCAAGTACTTTCATGAGAAAGGTTGGGATCTCGGTGAAGAAAACGGCGGTAGCTATACTCAGGAAGGATTGAACATCTATGGTGTTGATAAAAATGGCGGTGGACTTACTAAGATAGATGGTACAACTGGCAACGAAAAAGGTAACTGGATTGCTACCAACGAAGCATTTGAAGGTGTTTATCGTGTTACGCTCGACCAAAATACCATGACCACCAAATACGAAAAAATCAGATAAGAATAACTGAATTATGAACAAAATGTTGAATACGATTACTTTGGGTATTGCAGCTCTGTTAATGGGCTGCAATGCTCCGGTTGAAAAACCAGACAATGGGAAACAACCAACCGACAATGATACAACAGCTAAGGTAGAGACATATATCACAACGGCCGATGGAACCATGCGGTTTACCGCTGTAGCACGTGAATATGCAGAAGGTTTGAATATGTCTCCTGAGAAAACACTTACGTTCAATCCTCAAAAACGTTATCAGCAGTTCGATGGTTTTGGAGCTGCTATCACGGGTGCAACTGCGTTCAACCTGATGCAGATGCCGGAAGACAGACGCCAACAACTTTTGCAGGAAACTTTCTCTGTGGAAGAAGGTATGGGCTATAGCTATGTGCGTGTGCCTATTGGCGGTAGCGACTTCAATTCCCGCAGCAATTACGATTATACATGCTGTGACCAAAAGGGTATTGAAAACTTTGCCTTGCAGTCTGATGAAGTGGATTACATCATACCTGTCCTCAAACAGATTTTGGCCATCAATCCTGATTTGAAGGTAATGGGTACTCCTTGGAGCTGCCCAACGTGGATGAAGGTGGACGATATCAATACGAAAGCGCCTTATTCAGGTCAGAACAAATGGGTGGGAGGATACCTCAATCCAGACTATTACAATGATTATGCAACCTATTTCGTAAAATGGATTAAGGCTTTTGAGGCTGAAGGTATTCAGATTACCAGTGTTACGCCACAAAACGAGCCACTGAACTGGGGTAACTCCATGTCACTCTACATGCCTTGGGACCAGGAACGTGATTTTGTCAAGACTGCACTCGGACCAACTTTCAAGAGAGAGGGTATCGATACGAAAATCATTTGCTTCGACCATAATTACAATTACGATAACAAAGAAGACCAAAAGCAATATCCGTTAAAGATATATGCTGACTCTGAAGCCAGCCAATATATCGACGGAGCTGCCTATCATAGTTATGGCGGTAGCCCTACTGAATTGGATGTGATCCACAATGCTGCGCCGGAAAAGAACCTTTATTTTACGGAACAGTCTATCGGTACATGGAATTACCAGAGCTTCGGACAATCACTCATGTCTGAAATGAAGAATACCTGTATCGGAACTGTAACCCGTTGGTGCAAGGCGGTTATTGTATGGAACTTCCTCTTGGATGATAAGGGAGGCCCTCACGGCGGACCAGGTGCATGTGCCACTTGCTATGGTGCTGTAGATGTGTCTTCCAAAGATTATACAACGCTTACCAAACGTAGTCATTTCTATGCTATTGGTCATTTGAGCAAGGCTTTCAAAACAGGTTCTACACGAATTGCCACTTCCGGCTATCTGCCAACTGGCGTTTCTGCCGTTGCTGCTGAAAATCCCGATGGAACCTATGGATTGGTGTTGTTCAATGAAAACGAGCAAGGGGTTACCTTCAATGTGGAGTATGGTGATAAGTTCTTTGAAATAACGTTGCCGGCTCAAAGTATTACTTCCTGTGTGTTGTAATGATGAAGACGAAAGTTTTATATATGATTGGCCTGATGGCATGCATGGCACTTTCTTTTGTGTCATGCGCCGGACGTGAACCGCAAACGGTTTGTTTCTTCGGTTCGTCTGTATGCCGTGGTGTGGGGGCTGATTCCTTAAATGGTTATGCCTCTTTGGTACGGCAGAATTTTCCGGAAGGCTGGGAATATATAAACATTTCGGTTGACGGCAATAATACATTTGACCTTTTTGCCCGTTTGGAAAAAGATTTTGCTGGATTGGATGTCCAGTATGTTGTTTTAGGTATTAGTTTGGGCAATGAGGGACTGCATGAAGTGGGCGAAAGAGCCGTGTTGTCCTATCGGGAAAATATGCCACGGCTCATTCGCATGCTTCAGGATAAAGGTTATTATGTGATAGTTGTCAATAACTATACACGTGGCGATTTCAATGAGGTGGATTATCAGGATTTGTGTACTGTCAATCTGGAAGTACAGCAATGGGATGTTACCACAATAAATGTGTGCGGTACACTCGATAATGGCAAAGGACGTTGGGCGGAAGGCTATTGGAATGGTCAGGATATTTATCATCCCAATCAGCGGGGACACGAAGCGATGGCCAGTGCTTTTCCGCCGTCTTTGTGGGAGGCACTCCAGGAAGGCAAGAAGTTGCCGGAATTTGTCTCGACAGAAGGCGATGACAACGGTGTGCATAGACTGTCTTTTGTGCCCGAACCGGGCTTGCAGTCTTATACATTGTCTTATGAAAGCAATGATACGGTCTTTACACAAGTGTATGCGGCTGCTCAATCCCGTAAAAGTTTTTATGTAAACGGTTCATTGCATAAGCAATTGGATGGCTATAGTGAGTCAATCTCCAGTTTCGTTGTCAATGGCACCAATCTACACCAACTCTTTTTCTATCGTGCAGCTATGACCCCACTTGAGGTGGAGGCTTTGGCGCAAGGCAAGTTCCTGCGCTCCAGTTTGGAACTTTATTGCCCGCTTTTACAGGCAGATGTTACCAATTATGCCCAAACCACAAATGGAATTGTAGCCAACGAACAAAACAAATAGTATTAACCAATTTTTAAATTCAAGTATTATGAAGAAGATTTATTCTTTTATTTTGGCAATGTTTGCAGTGCTTTCTGTAAGCGCTACTGATTATTATCTGATTGGCGATTTCAACGGTTGGAATCCAAGTGCTACACAGTTTACCCAAGCTACTGATGGCAGTTATGAAGTAACTGTCGCTGATTTTAAAGGTGCAATCAAAGTATTGACCGATGGCAGTTGGGACGGAATTCAATACGGTGCAGTAGCTAAAGGCGACAGTGTGCTTGTAGGCAATTCTTATACATTGCAACAAGGAGAAGAAAATCTGAAAGTGGGTAAACCTGGATTTGGATATAGAAATGCAAAATTCAAATTGCAGGTAGCAGATGATGTTCATACGCTCACTTTTGTATCGGGCGAAGAATATGATCTGAGCTCTGCACCTACCACTTACCAGATTATCGGTGGTTTTACCAACAACTGGAACTTGGCAGATGCCATCCAATTTGAAGATGTTGAAGGTGTGTTGACGGCTGTTGTTCCTGATTTGAACGGAACATTCAAGATTATTTCTAACCGTTCTTACGATGAACAATGGGGTACCAACTGGGAAACAGGTGCAGGTCTCGAATTCAATGTGCCTTATGTATTGGGTGCTAAAGGTGACAACGAACCAGCCAATTTAGGTTTTGCCAATCCTTTTGCTGGTTATACTAATGCAAAATTGACTTTGAATGTAGGCGAAGATGGCACTATGACACTTACGCTTGTCGATGGTGAATTCGCTAAGATGGAAGCTGATTGGCACATACCGGGTACTGTTTTGGGATGGAACTGTGATGAAGCTCAAAGATTCTCTCCTGTTGCAGGTCAGGAAAATACCTATGAAATTCTTGTTCCTGAATTTGGCGCCGATTTCAAATTGGTATATGGCAACTGGGCACTCGAATTTGGTGCAACTGATAGCATCAAATGGGAACTGAACAAGGAATATACTTGTACCTTTAAGGGTGGTAATATCCATGCAATAGACGATGAAACTATCTTTGTTGATTGCATCATTACATTGACAGTCAACTATGAAACAGCTGAAGTGAAGTTTATGATTGTTTCTGAAGGTTCTGGTATCAATGATGTGAAAGCTGATGAAAAGGCAACAGCTACAAAAGTCATTGAAAACGGACAGGTACTTATCATCAAGGATGGTGTACGCTACAATATGATGGGCGTGAAAGTTGAATAACTATTAGAGTCTTTCGGAATGTTCATATGAGCATTCCGAAAGACCTTAAATATTAAATCAAGTATTATGAAAAAGATTTATTTTTTTATTCTGGCAATGTTTGCTGTGCTTTCAGCAAATGCTACTGATTATTATCTGATTGGACAATTCAATGAATGGAATCCTAGTGCCAACAAATTTACCCAAACTACCGATGGAAGTTATGAAATAACCATTCCTGATTTAAAAGGTGAAGTCAAAGTGTTGACCGATGGCAATTGGGATGGAACCCAATACGGCGCAGTTACTAGTGGTGATGCTGTCACTTTGCGCGGAACTTATACTTTACAGCAGGGTGAAACCAATTTGAAAGTGGGTCGTGATGGTTTTGCCTATAGCAATGCTACATTCAAATTGCAGGTAAACGATGGCACTCATACACTTACTTTTGTATCGGGTACAGAATATGCATCGGATAAAACTTACCAGATTGTCGGTGGTTATAATAGCTGGAGTCTTGAAACTGCAGTCCAGTTTGAACCGGTTAATGGCGTATTGACTGCTGAGGTTCCTAATCTGAGCGGTGAATTCAAGGTGGTATCAGAGCGTTCTTGGAATGAACAATGGGCAACTAATCGATCAACAAATGCGAAATTGGAATTCGGAGAAGCTTATGTGATGAGTGGAAAAGAGGGAAACACCGATCCGGCAAACCTCAGTCTGGCCAATCCTTTCGGTGGTTATACCAATGCAAAACTGACTTTGCAAGTGGGTGAAGATGGAACCATGACGCTTACACTTATTGACGGCACGGTTAATAGAACGGAAGCCGATTGGTATATGCCAGGCGAAGTTTTGGGATGGGATTGTACTGATGCTCAAAAACTTTCACCAGTTGAAGGTGAGGATAATATTTACCAAATAACAATTCCTAACTTTGGAGACAGATTCAAATTTGTATATGGTAACTGGTTGCTTCAATTTGGTGCTACAGGCGACCAAAAATGGCAACTGAATCAGGAATACACCTGTTCGCTCACAGAAAGCGATATCCATGCTGTAGATGATGCAGTAAGATATACCAATTGTACCGTTACTTTAGTGGTCGATTATGAAAATGCAGTAGTGAAATTCACGGTTGCCTCTGAAGATACTGGTGAACCAACTTCTTTACAGCAAACAGAGGTGGAACCAGTTGCTACCAAAGTTATTGAAAACGGACAAGTACTTATCATTAAGGATGGCGTTCGTTACAATATGATGGGTGTGAAAGTCGATTAATCATTTCTCTCTTTCGGAGTGCCCATCAGGCATTCCGAAAGAGAATATATAAAACCAAAAATAAATCATGAAGAATTTCTTGTTAGCCTGTTTGTTGTTTGTGCTTGTTGCAGCTCCTGCTATGGCGCAAACTTATCTGGACCCTGCGGCTCCGATGGAAGAACGAATCGAGGATGCCATTAACCGTATGACATTGCGTGAAAAGATTGCCATTATTCATGCGCAGTCTAAATTCTCCTCACCGGGTGTTGCCCGCTTGGGAATTCCCGGTATATGGTGTACGGATGGCCCTCATGGAATACGTCCTGAAGTTCTTTGGGACGAATGGAATCAGGCTGGATGGACCAATGACTCATGTATCGCTTTCCCGGCATTGACTTGTCTGGCGGCTACATGGAATCCTGAAATGTCCTATCTCTATGGCGTGAGCATAGGCGAAGAAGCCCGCTATAGAGGAAAAGATGTGCTCCTCGGACCGGGAGTCAACATCTATCGTACGCCCCTCAATGGACGTAACTTTGAATACATGGGCGAAGACCCATATCTGTCTTCTGTTATGGTGGTGCCTTATATCAAAGGTGTGCAGGAGCAGGGTGTGGCTGCCTGTGTGAAACATTATGCGCTCAACAATCAGGAAGTGGACCGCCACTGGGTGAATGTCAATGTATCTGATAGAGCTTTGTATGAAATCTATCTGCCGGCCTTCAAGGCTGCTGTGCAGGAAGGTGATACATGGTCCATTATGGGAGCATATAACCGCTACAGAAACCAATATGCCTGCCATAATTCCTATCTGTTGCAAGACATATTGCGCAAGGAGTGGAATTTTGACGGCGCTGTCATTTCTGACTGGGGTGGAACAATGGATACCGACCAAGCTATCCGCAACGGACTCGACCTTGAGTTTGGCACCTGGACCGATGGCCTGAGCGACGGTGCTTCCAGTGCCTATGATATTTATCACTTGGCCAATCCTTATCTGAAGAAGATTGAAAACGGTGAAGTGGGCACTGAAGAGTTGGATGAAAAGGTGCGCAATGTGTTGCGTCTTATCTTCCGCACTTCCATGAAACCCAACAAGCCTTTCGGGGCAATGTGCTCTGATGCTCATATTGCAGCGGCACGCAAAATTGCGGGTGAAGGTATGGTGCTTCTTCGCAATGAAAACAATGTGCTCCCGATTGAGTTGAATGATACGCAGAAACCGACTATTTTGGTAGTAGGCGAAAATGCCATTAAGCAAATGACGGTGGGCGGAGGCTCTTCTTCACTCAAGGCAAAATATGAAATGTCTCCTTTGCAGGGAATCACCAACCGTGCCGGCAGCCAGGCGCAAGTGAAATGGGTGCGCGGCTATGTAGGTGATGTCAGCGGTGAATACAATGGTGTAACCACAGGACAATCGCTGGAAGATGACCGTACGCCAGAACAATTGCAGGAAGAGGCTGTCAACGCTGCCAAGGAAGCGGATTATGTTATCTTTGTCGGTGGCCTGAACAAGGCACACAATCAGGATTGCGAAGATGGCGACCGTCTTACCTATAATCTGCCTTACAATCAGGACCGTCTGATTGCGGCTTTGGCTGCTGCTAATGACCATGTTGTAGTGGTGTCTATCTCGGGCAATGCACACGCTATGCCTTGGTTGAAAGACGTGGAAGGTATCCTGCAAGCATGGTACAGTGGTTCTGAAACGGGCAATGCAATGGCCGACATCTTGTTTGGCGATGTCAATCCTTCCGGTAAGCTGCCTTATACAATTCAGTATGAACTCAGTGATTATCCGGCTCACCAATACGGCGAGATGGGCTATCCGGGTGTTGACAAACAGGTGCATTACATGGAGGATATCTTCGTAGGCTATCGTTATGCTGACCTTTACGGACGCCGTCGTCCTATCAAATATGAAAGCCAGGGTGTGAAATATACCATTACTCCTCCGGCTCATGTAGCTCTGTTCCCATTTGGTTTTGGCTTGAGTTATACCCAATTTACCTATGGCAAGGCAGTGCTCGATGGAAACAAGGTTTCTATCTCTGTTACCAATACGGGTAAAAGAATGGGTAAAGAAGTTGTGCAATTGTATATTGCCGATAAAAAGGCTTCAGTAGTGCGTCCGCTAAAAGAGTTGAAAGGCTTTGAAAAGGTGGAACTCGAACCGGGTGAAACCAAGCAAGTGTCTTTTGAAATCACTCCTGACATGTTGGCTTTCTTTGATGCTGATGCACACGAATGGCGTCATGAACCGGGCGAATTTACCTTGATGATTGGCAGCAGCAGTGCCGATATCCATGCGAAGGTAAACTACAAGGTGCATTAAGGGATGGCATCAATCAAATAAGACTTGGACATCATGAGGAGTATAACCATATTTGAATAGCATTCTAACTCTATTCAAACGTAATGAGAAGGCTGTATGGCAATAAAACTGCTATACAGCTTTTATTATGTGAAAAGCAGGTATGCATTGTAGGAAGTGACTATACCAATAGAAACAACAAACACTTTGGAAATATTTTGCTGTCCGCTTATTTTGCTGTACCTTTGCAAAGGTTAGGGTTATACCCGTAACAATGAAAAGAATTGGATCTTAAACATATGTTTTTATTATCATGAAAACGAACTTTAAAATTATGACTGCTGAAGAAGCGGCTAGTTACATTAACAACGGTGATATCGTTGGTTTTGGCGGATTTACTCCTGCCGGCTGTCCTAAAGAAGTGCCAACTGCTATTGCAAAACGTGCAGAAGCGCTCCATGCAGAAGGTAAGGAATTTAAAATTGGAATGTACACGGGTGCATCTACCGGTGATTCTCTTGACGGAGCATTGGCACGCGCTAATGCAATTGCCTTCAGAACTCCTTATCAGTCAAATAAAGATTTGAGAAATGCACTTAACAGTGGACAAGCTGAATATTTCGATATGCACCTTTCTCACCTCGCTCAGGAATTGCGCTATGGTTTCATGCCAAAGCCTAAATTCATGATTATTGAGGCTTGCCAGGTAACCGACGAAGGCGAGATTGTTCCTACCACTGGTGTGGGTAACGCTCCTACGCTCTGCCGTTTGGCCGACCATATCATTGTCGAACTGAACCATGCACAACCGGAAGCGTTGAGAGGCTTGCATGATATCTATGAACCGCAAGATCCTCCTTGCCGTGAAGCTATTCCTGTTTACCATGTAGCTGACCGTGTAGGAAGCGATTGCATCAAGGTAGATCCTAGCAAGATTCTTTGCGTAGTTGAAACCAACCGTCCGAACGAAGTGGGTGCATTTACTCCTTCTGACGAGGTAACACGCAAGATTGGTGAAAACGTTGCCACCTTCCTTGAAAACGAGATGAAGGCTGGACGTATTCCTGCCAGCTTCTTGCCTATCCAGTCAGGTGTAGGAAATATTGCCAACGCAGTATTGGGTGCACTGGGTGAAAATCCTCATATCCCACCGTTTGAAATGTACACAGAAGTGATTCAAGACGCTGTTATCGACTTGATGAAGAAAGGCGATGTAAAATATGCCAGCGGTTGCTCACTGACCATTTCTGCAGAAAAAATGGATGAAGTGTTTGCTGATATCGATTTCTTCAAGAAACATGTTGTATTGCGCCCGCAGGAAATCTCCAATAACCCTGAAGTGGCACGCCGCTTGGGCTTGATTACAATCAATACGGCACTTGAAGCTGATATCTTCGGTAATATCAACAGTACACACGTTTTGGGCACCAAGATGATGAACGGATTGGGTGGCTCTGGCGACTTCACCAGAAATGCCTATATCTCCATCTTTACAACGCCAAGTATGGCAAAAGGTGGAAAGATTAGCGCCATCGTTCCTTATGTTTCACATATTGACCATTCAGAACACTCAGTGAAGATTCTTATCACTGAATATGGTGTGGCTGATTTGCGTGGTAAATCTCCACGTCAAAGAGCTGAATTGATTATTGAAAACTGCGTGGCTCCTGAATACAGACCATTGTTGAGAGAATATCTCGAAAAGGCTCCTCAAGGACATACACCGCTTAATCTGAACAACTGCTTTGCTATGCACAAGGCTTTGGCAGAAACAGGTGATATGCACAACGCACAATTCTAATGCTTATTTGCTTTTTATAGAATAACTCGGGGCTGTATCAAGACTCATTTTGATACAGCCTTTTTTATATGTCAGAATATGTAAGATGCTTATTTCTTCTCCTTATTCGGCAAACTATAAGCAAAAACATAAGTCTTCGAACTTTTTGTTACTGGATTTGTTTTTACTATCGGCAAAAAAATCGTATTTTTGCACCTGAAAGATTACTCACTAACAAAAAGTACTATTATGGTAAATTACAAAGAATTAGGTTTGGTGAACACCCGTGAGATGTTCAAAAAAGCCATTGAAGGTGGTTATGCAATTCCTGCTTTCAACTTTAACAACATGGAACAGCTTCAAGCTATTATCCAAGCTGCTGCTGAAACAAAATCTCCGGTGATTCTCCAAGTTTCAAAAGGTGCTCGTGCATACGCTAATCAAACACTTTTGCGCTACATGGCTGAAGGTGCCGTTGAATATGCTAAAGAATTAGGATGGGAACACCCGCAAATCGTTCTTCACCTTGACCATGGTGACTCTTTCGAGTTGTGCAAATCTTGCATCGACATGGGATTCTCTTCTGTAATGATCGATGGTTCTCACCTTCCTTATGAAGAAAATGTAGCCCTTACTAAGAAGGTAGTTGAATATGCTCACCAATATGACGTAACCGTTGAAGGCGAGCTTGGTGTATTGGCAGGTGTAGAAGATGAAGTGATGGCAGAACACCACACTTATACAAAACCGGAAGAAGTGGTTGATTTCACTACTAAGACGGGATGTGACTCATTGGCTATCTCAATTGGTACTTCTCACGGTGCTAACAAGTTCAAACCAGAACAATGCACTCGTGACCCGAAAACTGGTAGATTGGTACCACCTCCATTGGCATTCGATGTATTGGACGGCGTAATGAAAGAACTTCCTGGATTCCCAATCGTATTGCACGGCTCTTCTTCTGTACCTCAAGAAGAAGTGGATACTATCAACAAATACGGTGGTGCATTGAAAGATGCTATCGGTATTCCTGAAGAAGAATTGCGTAAGGCTGCTAAATCAGCTGTTTGCAAAATCAACATCGACTCAGACAGCCGCTTGGCTATGACCGCTGCTGTTCGTGAAGTGTTTGCAACTAAACCAGCTGAATTTGACCCACGTAAATACCTCGGCCCAGCACGTGAAAACATGAAGAAACTTTATGTTCACAAAATCATTA
>CALUKG010000027.1 GCA_944321155.1 uncultured Bacteroidales bacterium
CGCATATCCAGCTTTTCAAAATCAGTGAACGGAACATTGGCCTTTACCGGTTCCGGTTTGAAACTGTTCAATTCGTTAGCTTTTTTCGTATCAAGCAATTTTTGCACCTGTGCCTCAACAACAGAGTCCTCAATCTTTTCAAACAAAAGCTCTGCCGGATTGATTTGGTGTCCTTCCTTCAAAAGATCCACCTTACCCAAGTCATTCCAAGAGAAGGTTTCCATTGCCAACATCTTACGCAATTTCTCTGAAGAGAAAGGCAGGAACGGTTCAAATGCAATGGCCAAATTGGCTGCAATCTGTAATGCCAAATGCAAGATGGTTGCTGTACGCTCCATATCGATCTTGGCAGTTTTCCAAGGTTCGGTATCAGCCAAATATTTATTTCCGATACGTGCCAAGTTCATAGCTTCTTTCTGTGCATCTCGGAATTTGAACACATCCAACAGCTTTTCTACCTGATTTTTTACATCGGAAAAATCCTTTAAGGTAGCCTTATCATAGTCATTCAATTCACCACATGCAGGTACTTTCCCATCAAAATATTTATGGGTCAAAACCAATGCACGATTAATGAAGTTACCATAGACAGCCACCAATTCATTGTTATTACGTGCCTGGAAGTCTTTCCATGTAAAGTCATTGTCTTTAGTTTCTGGAGCATTGGCAGTCAAGGCATAACGAAGCACATCTTGTTTACCAGGGAACTCACGCAAATATTCATGTAACCAAACAGCCCAGTTGCGTGAAGTAGATATTTTATCCCCTTCCAAATTCATAAATTCGTTGGCAGGAACATTGTCTGGCAATATATAAGAACCTTCTGCCTTCAACATAGCAGGGAAAACTATACAGTGGAACACAATGTTATCCTTTCCGATAAAATGTATCATACGTGTTTCAGGATCTTTCCACCATTTTTCCCATGAATCTGGCAATAATTCTTTCGTGTTGGAAATATATCCGATAGGCGCATCAAACCATACATAAAGTACTTTTCCTTCAGCTCCTTCCACGGGCACTGGAATACCCCAATCCAAGTCACGGCTAACAGCTCGCGGAAGCAATCCCATGTCGAGCCAACTCTTGCATTGCCCATAAACATTGGTTTTCCACTCTTTGTGATTTTCCAGAATCCACTCTCTAAGCCATGGTTCATGTTTGTCTAACGGTAGATACCAGTGCTTTGTCTTACGCAATACAGGTGTACTACCACTTATGGCAGAACGTGGATTAATTAGTTCAAGTGGAGAAAGGGCTGTACCGCACTTTTCGCATTGATCGCCATAAGCACCTTCAGCATGACAGTGAGGACATTCTCCCGTAATATATCTGTCGGCCAAAAATTGTTGTGCCTCTTCGTCATAATATTGTTCGGAAGTCTGTTCTATAAACTCACCCTTATCATACAGCGTACGGAAAAAATCAGAAGCTGTTTTTGCATGAATTGCAGAAGAAGTACGTGAATAGATATCAAAAGAGATTCCAAACTCCTTAAATGAATCACGGATGAGAGCATGATATCTGTCTACAATATCTTGAGGCGTAACACCTTCTTTTTTTGCCCTAATTGTGATAGGTACTCCATGTTCATCGGAGCCTCCAATCATAAGCACGTCCTCCCCTTTCAAACGAAGATAACGCACATAAATATCAGCCGGCACATATACACCTGCCAAATGTCCGATATGTACTGGACCATTGGCATAAGGCAATGCCGTTGTTACTAAAGTCCTTTTAAATGATTTCATCTGATTGCTTATTATATACCTTAAATTGGGTGCAAAGTTACATTTTTCTACGCTGATAGTCAAATATAAATAAGGGGTTATACAACAAAATAGATGAAGGAATGGCCGAAAAGATATACATGTTACCTTGCATGCCTCATAAGAAAAAAAGAAAACATGTAAAAAGAATATTGAAAGTTGTTTATTCGAATAGTATTGCGTACTTTTGGAGCGTGAAACCATTCTTACTAAAATATGGAAATTACACACGACAAGCGACGCGGCGTATTTGAGACAGTTGTTGACGGCCAAGAGGCACATTTAACTTACCGTTTGAGTGAGGGCGAGCTGGACGTAAGACACACCATTGTTCCAGCTCCAATAGAAGGACGCGGAATTGCATCCGCTTTGGTCAAAGCAGCATTTGACTATGCATTGGAAGAAGGTTTAAAGCCAGTTGGTACATGCCCATATGCTGCACTATGGCTAAAACGCCACCCAGAATACAAAGGTGAATGCGGAAAAGAATTTAACGGAACTTGCACTATATAGCCTTTTTATTCTATCGTTTTATTTTGTCTTCAATCCAAGGATAACCCTCAGAAAGAAATTACTATAGAATCAGTTTTCTTTTCCTCTATTGAGGCAATTAGACTGATGTTATATAAGAATCGTATCTTCAGAAAGAGTCATTGTGACACTTTCTGATGTTTTTATTTCCTTTTTCGAACTGCAACAAACGCATCTTTTCTGAAATTCCATTGACATAACCAGTCATATTCCCCTTTTTACCCACTACTCTATGACACGGAACAATGACCAGAAAAGGATTGGCCCTACAAGCTGCTCCAACAGCTCTCACGGCAGCAGGACGCCCTATAGCTTGCGCAATATCTGTATAAGAACAAGTTTCACCATATGGTATGGCTAATATATGTTCCCACACTGCTATCTGAAAAGGAGTTCCACGAAATTCCAAAGGGAGGGTAAAAGATGTACGCTCTCCCTTAAAATATGCATCCAACTGCTCATTGGCCTCTTTAACCAATAGTGATAAACATGGAGAAAGAGGCATTGGTTGCTGCAAACGTTCAACAGAACAAAGAGCTTTCTCCGTAGCATTTATACGGAAAAAGCCCCCGGTATTTTTACAAATAAAAGTGGTTATCATTTGTGATTTTCGGCAAAAACCTTCAAGCGTTCTTCCAACAACTCATAATCACCTGGCTTTATAGCAGAAGAACAAGCTCTCAATCCTTGTTGATCGCTTCCTGTTGTTGACAAAGAAATGGTACATACACCATAATTCAACAATTCTCTCAGCAATTCATTGCCCGTATATTTATCATGACCAATGGTAAAAAAGAATCCATCACTTACAGCCACATCATAATCTTTATCATATACAATTTTAAAGCCATACTTTAGGAAGATTTCTTTCAGACGCTTCGTTCGTTGCGCATAAACAGAAGTATCTTTCACGAAATTAACCTTTCCGTCTGCAGCCGCAGCAAACATAGCAGCCAAAGCATGCTGTGCTGAGTGACACACACCAGAAGAAAAAGCATAAAGAATAGACTGAACAAAAGCTTGTCCGTAACGCGCCATGCCATAACGTTCACGCAAAGCAGGAAATTCACGCACAAAAAGCTTGTCTGAAATAGCTACCACTGCAATACGTTGACCTGCATAGCTAAAAATCTTAGAACCAGAAATCAGCAATATATAATTATCCGTATAATTTGCTACGGTAACCTGATATGGAGGCATAAAAGGGGTACCCAAATCTCGACGTGAATCCATGCCCATATAAGCCAAATCTTCGATAACGGTTGCATCATATTGAGTGGCCAACTCACCGATGATACGTAACTCATCTTCATTCAAACAAATCCATGCCGGATTATTGGGATTGGAATAAATAATCCCAGCTATATTTCCTTTTTTCAAATAACTCTCCAATTTTTCTTTGAGCGCATGTCCACGGAATTCATAGACATCGAAAGTTTTCTTTTTAAAGCCAAGCATATCCACTTGGAAAGGTTGAATAGGGAATCCAGGATTGATGAACAGAATGGTGTCCTTTTCCGGCAGGCGACTGTGAATCACGCCAATAAAAGAAGATAGAGAGCCCATCATGGAGCCCACAGTTGGGATACATCCATCGGGTGCGATGTCAACGTCAAGGAATGCCTTCACAAAGCGAGATGCCGCCTTCTTCAATTCAGGAATTCCTGCTATATTTGGATAGACAGATGCCACTCCATTGTCCAAGGCTTTTTTTTCTGCTTCCACTCCGACTTGACATGCAGGCAATCCTGGCGATCCCATTTCCAAATGAATGAATTTCTGACCGGTTTTTTCTTCCAAAGACTGTGCTACAGCTACCATTTGACGGATAGTGGCAGTGCCAATCTCTTTAATGCGCAAGTTCTCAATGGTTTCTTGCACCAATTGTGAAGGAATTGGAGTTTGCATAGTTTTTCAATTTAGCATTTAGATGAAAGGTTACTCAAAGCAATATAACATTGCTTGTGGCAAATATAGCAAAAGGGTAAAGAATGAGCAAATAATGAACACATTAAAAAGGAAAAAGGTGAAAAGTACTGCTATACAGCATCATTTTTCACCCTTCCATCCATATTCTAGAGTATTCGTTTATTACCAGCCTCCACCCAAAGCCTTGTAAAGTTTGATTAATGCCAATTGTTTCCCGAGAATAGCATTGTTCAGACTGAGCTGCGCATCAAAATAAGTACGCTGTGCATCCAATACGTCCAAATAATTGATATATCCGTTGATGTATTGCAAGCCTGCAAGATTCATCGTGGTGTATGCCGATTGCTCCAATTTCAATCGGGATTCATAAATTTCCTGACTGTTGTTATAGTCCACAATAGCATCATAGGTTTCCTTAAACGCAACCAATACCTGCTTTTCATAGGAATGGAGAGTTTGTTCATAAGCTGCCTGTTTGGCTTTCCACATGGCTCGGTTTTTTCCCATTTCAAAAAGAGGGGTAACCAAGTTTCCCAAGAAATAACCATAAGGTGAGCGTATCAGATTGACGAATTCATTGCTTTCTATACCAAAATGTCCTGTAAGGGCAATCCTAGGAAACATGTTTGTATAAGCAACCCCCACTGCGGCATTGGCAGCAATGAGTTCCTGCTCGGCAGCTCTGACATCAGGACGACGCTCCAACAACTCAGAAGAGAGTCCGACCGGCAAACCTTCCGGCAAGAAAATCTGGTTTCCCATGGAAGCACGTTGAATTTCATGTGGGAATTCTCCTGCCAGCAATGCGATTTCATTCTCCTTTTTTGAGATTTTCCCTTTAAGGTCTGGGATAAGTGTAGCTGTTCGTGCCAACTCCAATTGTGCCTGCTGGTATGAAGTTTCAGAGGTCAACCCACCCTCAAAACGTACTTTAGCAAGCCGCACACCTTCTTGTCGGGCATTTAAGGTTTGGTTGACTATGCGCAATTCACTGTCAAGGGCCATGAGTTCAAAATAGGCCTGGGCAACCTGCGCTATCAAACTAATCTGTAGATTTCTTCTATTTTCGATTGAGCCCAATAATTCCGCCTTGCTTTTTTCATTGGCCCAACGCAGATTTCCCCAGACATCCAATTCCCAAGTAGCCATCAGTTTAACACCTGGTTCCCAATCATAAGTAAAGCCCTTTCCGCCATAATTTTCGGCCTCCAAATCCGTATAGACACGGCCGTCTATCTTTGGAAAAAGTTTACTGAAATCAACCCTTTTCATGGCAGCCAGTTCCTCTATGCGCGCCGCTGCAACAAGCATATCCTTGTTGTTTTCCAATGTAGTCTGAATCAGGTTTTGCAATAATGTATCAGAATAAATATCCCACCATTCCACATAGGCCAAAGAGGAGGAATCGGCTACCTGCTGCGTAGAATCTTGCCATTGCGGCAGCTCCATCCGGGGCTTCACATAAGCTTTGCCTATCTTGCACGCAGGCATCAAACACAAGGCTAGCAATAGAACCGAAAAAAATAAATATCTGCTTTTCATCATGAACGTCTTTTCACAAGCTTGTTTTTCGCTTTATAAATATACACAAAGAAGAACGGCACGAGGATAATGCCAAACAATACAGCCGCAATCATACCAAAGAACACCCCTGTACCTATTGCCTGACGGCTTGCCGCTCCCGGACCGGAAGCCAGAACCATAGGCAACATGCCCAAAATAAAGGCTAAAGAGGTCATCAAGATAGGGCGGAAACGCAATTTTGCCGCATAAATAGCCGCCTGCATCACATCAACCCCATGGTCAACCTGTTCCTTGGCGAATTCCACAATAAGAATAGCATTTTTGGCGGCCAATCCCACCAACATTACCAATCCAATCTGGAAATAAACATCATTTTCCAAACCACAACACCAAACGCCTAAATATGCACCTAAAGCAGCCACTGGCAATGATAACAAGACGGCGGCCGGAACCAGCCAACTCTCATAAAGGGCTGCCAGAAAAAGGAATACGAAAACAAACACTAAACCGAGCACCAAACCTGTCTGTCCGCCAGCCTGTTTTTCCTGATATGACAAACCACTCCATTCTACACCAATATTGGATGGCAAATGTTCAGCGGCAATCCGTTCCAAAGTTTCCATTGCTTGTCCCGTACTGAATCCTTTAGCTGCCTCCCCACGTATTACTGCAGAGGTAAACATATTGAATCGCTTAATACTTCCAGGACCAGTTGTATAATAGGTATCACCCAAAGAGGACAATGGAATCATGCTACCGTCACGACCGCGCACAGAATAAAGACTTATATTGGATTTGTCTTCCCTGTATTTAGCCTCAGCCTGAATATATACCCTATAAATACGGTTGAACATATTGAAGTCATTGACGTAAACTGAACCCGTATAAGCTTTCATTGTAGAGAAAACATCACTCAAAGGCACTCCAGCCAACAATACCTTGTCACGGTCCAAGTCAAAGTAAAGTTGCGGGATTTCTGCCTGCAAAGAAGAAGACAAGCCTGTAAGCCCTTCTTCTAAGGAAGCATAGTAAAGCAGCGTATCTGCGGCTGCCACTAAGTTTTCAAACGTAGCTTCCCCACGCGCCTCCAACTGCAACTCGAAGCCACCAGAACTACCCAAACCCGGTATAACAGGAGGAGTTGAGAGATAGACCTTACATTCTGGATATTGCTTCAATTCTGTTCTTACACTGTTCATAAGGTCTTCTATGCTCTCATTCTCGCGTTCTTTCCAATCCTTTAAAATAACCGTCAGCTCAGACCGGCTCTGGCTTGTACCTACACGCGGGCTTGAACCAGTAACATTCTGTACATAAGCAACAGAAGGCTGCTGCATCAGAAAATCGATGGCACGTTCCGTTACTACACGTGTACGCTCAAGAGAGGCTCCCTCGGGCAATTCCAATTCCACCTTAAAATATCCCTGGTCTTCCATAGGCAAGAAACTTGTGGGAATTACACGATGGAACAACAAGATTAATCCAATTACAATAATAAAAGAAGTAAAAATACGCTTGGGAGCTGCCACAGTCCGTGAAATACCTTTGACGTATTTTTTGTTTCCCACATACAACCATTTATTGATATAGCGGAAAATAATGTTTTTCTTCTTTCCATTGGAAGGCTTCAGAATAAGCGAACACATTACAGGACTTAGCGTCAAAGCAACAACAGTTGACAAAATTACAGACACTGCAATGGTGATGGTAAATTGCCTATAGAGCAACCCCGTAATTCCCGACAAGAAGCTAACCGGCACAAACACGGCAACAAGCACAAGAGAAGTAGCAATAAGCGCACCACACAAACCATCCATCGCCTTTTTCGTTGCTTCATAAGCTCCCAAATGCTCTTCTTCCATAATGCGCTCCACATTTTCCACCACCACTATGGCATCATCCACCACAATACCGATAGCTAAAATCAACCCCAAAAGAGTCAATATATTAAGAGAGAAACCAAAAATCAACATAAAGCCGAATGTACCGATCAAGGAAATCGGTACAGCCACAATCGGAATCAATGTTGCCCGCCAACTCTGTAAAGAAAGGAAAACTACAAAAATAACCAAGAGTAAAGCTTCAAACAATGTCTTATATACCTCATGAATAGAAGAAGATATATAGGTGGTCATATCAAACGGGATCTCATATTCCAACCCTTCTGGGAAATTTTTACTCAATTCTGCCATTTCCTCCTTTACACGCTGTGCTACTTCCATAGCATTGGCGCCGGGAAGCATATAAACTCCCAAAACAGCTGCATTGCCACCATTAATACCACTCTCCGTTGTGTAAGAAGATGCCTCCAATGACACACGGGCGACATCACGCATACGAATGACAGAACCATTCTCGTCTGCTCTCACCACAATATTTTCAAATTGTTCCACCGTTGACAAACGTCCCTGTGTAGTGATAGGAATAGTCAAGTCAACACCCTCCATTGGTTGTTTGCCAAATTCACCCGCAGCAGCTTCACTATTCTGATCTTTCAATGCATTCTGCAAATCCTTAATAGTAAGTCCAAAATTAGCCATCTTGTCGGGCTGTACCCAAATCTGCATGGCATAATAACGGCTACCTATATTAGATACACGCCCTACTCCAGGAATACGTCTCAACAAATCAAGCACATTGAGTGTTGCAAAGTTACTCAGATAGATTTCGTCGAATTTAGGGTCATCAGAAGTCAAACAAATGGTAAGCAACTGACTAGCAGCCTGTTTCTCAACAGAAATACCATTTTGCACCACTTCTGCCGGTAAACGGGATTCCGCTAACTTCAACCTGTTTTGAACTTCAACTGCAGCCAAATCCGGATCTGCAGAAACATCAAAAGTCACTGTTGCCGAAAATCCTCCTGAATTGGAGCTATTGGACTCCATATAAAGCATACCCGGTGTACCATTCAGTTCCTGCTCGATTGGTGTTGCCACCGCCTGTGATACTGTAAGTGCACTTGCTCCTGGATAGGAAGCACTGATTTTCACCACAGGAGGTGTGATTTGTGGATATTGGTCAATGGGCAACATTGTCAACCCAATGGCTCCCACAATCACAATCAAAATGGAAAGGACTATGGAAAAGACCGGATGATCGATAAAGAAATTAACCTTCATACGCTTTTATCCCTCCATTAATGTTATTGAGCATTCTGATACTGGTTATTGATTTGTACCTTCATACCCGGTTGCAACTTATGATAACCTTCCGTAACGATCTGTTCACCTTGTGCCAAACCTCTTTCTACTACAGCAATATTATCCAGTTGAGGTCCTAATTCTATGAAACGCTTTTCTGCTGTATTATCATTTCTAATAACATAGATATAAGCCCCACCCTTTTCAATTATTAAAGCTTTCATGGGCACTACTACGGCATTTTCACGCACATCAAGCAAAAGTTTTACTTTGGTAAACTGTCCCGGAAGCAACACATGATCCGGATTAGGCATTTCTGCACGCACAGAGAAAGTACCTGTACGAGGGTCAACCTGCGGTTCAGCAAAATCCACCAACCCTTCATAAGGATATTTGGTATTGTCGGCTAACGTAATGGTAATATAGGGTTGCCAAGAACGATTTTCCACCTTCTGTCCTAGATTAACATTTCTTTCCTTATTTTTCAAATAATCCAAAGCCGTCATACTGAAATCGACCAAAACAGTATCACTCTTTACAACAGTTGCCAACAAAGACTTGCCGTTAGTGCCAACCAATGTACCCAAATCGACATGACGTTCACTTATATTTCCTGAAATCGGAGAACGTACTACTGTATAGTCCAACTCCATTTGTGCCTGGTCTAAATCTGCCTGGCTCATTCCAACAGAAGCCACAGCACTTTCATAAGCTGCTATTGCATTATCCAAGTCCAATTGGCTGGCTGCATTTTGTTCATAAAGCGGACGAATACGCTCCAAATCATGCAATGCCTTTCTTTCCAAAGCCTGGTCCTTCTTCAGTTTAGCCATCGCTTTGTCAACCGTAGCTTTATATTGTCGCTGGTCAATAACGAACAGCGTTTGTCCTTTGGTTACATAAGTACCCTCGGCAAAGGTCATTTTTTCCAAGAAACCTTCTACACGGGCATGCACTTCCACAAACTGTTGTGCACGCACTCGTCCCACATATTCTCCATAAACATTTACGTTACGAAGCCCTACTGTTTTAGTTGCCACAATAGGAAGTGGTTCAACATGTTTTTCCTTATAAAAAATAGAAAACAAAAGGTAGGCAACAATTAATACTAATAGCACGCTCCAAATTATTCTGCGATTTTTCTTATATAACAAACCCAAATTGCGCATAAAGCGACCTAAAGCGGCAAACATTTCCGCACGACGGGCAAAAATGCCTTTCAAGCCCATTTGCAGCCGTGTAAGAATTGAATGAAAAAAGTTTAGCATATTATAAAATGTAAGATTTGTCGAATTATCCCTTCAAAGGGGTATTCATATAAATATAAGCTGTAGGTAAACCTAAATTACCTTATTTTTGGGAGTCGTTGCCTGAAATTCTTTCAAATAAAACGGCTCATAGTAGGCAACATCCACAAATTCGTTTTTAGCAAAGGCCTCTTCTGACAGAGATACCATATAAGCGGCATCAGGATATATTCCTGTCAGGAACAAAGCATTCTCATGTGTCAACACTTCCTTGCACTTGTCTGAACCATTGCCAAAGAAAGCCATTTTTTGTTGAGGCAATCGGTTTCCGAACGATTCTTCATCTATAATTTGTGCAGCAACAGGCTCCAGTTCATTCAGGTTAACATCAATCAACTCATCATATACCTCCATACGACGGGCATCAATCATAGGACACAAGCAGTCAGCTCCCATTTCCAAGGCCTTACTGCGTGCCATGGAAGCCATAAGTTTTAACGTATCAACAGCTATTAATTTAGCTCCTGACCCATAACAGATTCCTTTTGCCATAGAACAACCTATTCTCAAACCAGTATACGACCCTGGTCCGCGACTCAGTGCAACAGCATCCAATTGTAAAGTCTCCATTTTCAAGAAAGCCAAGGCTTCATCAACAAACAGAGGCAACACACGTGCATGGTTATGTCCTTGCATGTCCAATTTGTGGAATAGCACTTTACCGTCACGACTCACAGCTAAAGAGCAGACATCTGTTGTCGTTTCAATATGTAGAATTGTCATACAAATAAAACCCTAATAGATAACAGCCTGCAAAGATAAGAAGAACGATTGATTTAGGGCACAATAACAAACGATTTTGATAGCTTTTTAGGAATTTATGCCAAAGCGAAAACTATCAACACCATAAAATGTATCATTTTGAGCAATGATTTGCCATCACCCATAAAATCCATTACCTTTGTCAACTACAACCAATAAAGACATTTGGACATGAAAAAACTTGTAGTTTTTACCGGTGCTGGAGTTTCTGCTGACAGCGGTATCAGCACTTTTAGAGACAGCGACGGATTGTGGGCCAACTACCGCATTGAAGATGTTTGTACACCCGAAGCTTTGGCCAACAACAGAGAAACCGTAATAGAATTTTACAACATACGACGTAAAGAGCTGTTGGAAAAAGAACCTAATGCAGCTCATAAAGCCATTGCTGCATTGGAAGACTGCTTTGACGTACAGGTAATAACCCAAAACATTGACGACTTACACGAAAGGGCCGGTAGCCACAACATCACCCATTTGCATGGCGAACTACGCAAACTCAGAAGCAGCAAAAACGATGAAGCCATTGTGCCCATTGAAGGTTGGGAGCAACCATTGGACGCACGCCATGAAGACGGCTCACTGCTGCGACCACATGTAGTATTTTTCGGAGAAGCTGTACCTATGTATAACGAAGCTGTAAAAATTACGCAAACAGCTGACATTTTTGTTGTAATAGGCACTTCATTGGCAGTCTACCCTGCTGCAATGCTCGTGCGTTATGTACCCTCCCATGTTCCTATTTTTGTAGTTGACCCTGGACAACCAGACATGTCCATTATACGTAATCCAGTGACCTTCATTCAAAAAAGAGCAGCTATTGGCGTACCAGAACTGGCGGAACTCTTGAAAGAAAAATATCGTTAAGGATGATAAAGCCGACCTTGATAGGTTTGACGGGCAGCAATGCGTTTACGCAAACGATCGGTAAATTCATAATTTTTAAGTCCCCAATCCGGTGCAATAAGTAGCTCTTTGGGTGATTGTGAAACAAATCGTTCAATCTCTATGCCAGGACGTAAGCGCTCCATAAAATCTATGGCCAAGTCAATATAATCATCAGCAGAAAACAAGCGGAACAGATGTGGCATCTCTTCTGCCTGTTGCGCCATGCGCGTACCACGCACCAACTGCAATTGATGGAGTTTTAACCCAGAAAGAGGCAAAGCAGAAAGACGTTCGGCATGCAGCAACATCAGTTCCCGATCTTCTGTTGGCAAACCTAAAATGAGATGAGCAACAACCGAAATACCCCGTTGAGCGGTCCGTCGGATTGCATCAACAGCGCACGCATAATCATGTCCCCGATTGATGAAACGCAAGGTATTGTCATCTGTTGATTCTACACCATACTCCACCGTTATCGAATAATTTGACGACAAATTGGCCAAATAGTCCAACAACTCATCGTTTACACAATCTGGGCGTGTACCAATGGCAAGCCCTTCTACATCAGGAAAAGCCAAAGCCTCTTCATACAAATCCTTCAAGTGGCTGAGCGGAGCATAAGTATTGGTATAAGACTGGAAATAAGCCATGTACTTCTGTTCCGGATATTTCTGTCTGAAAAAATCCACTCCCTCCGTCAACTGTTGTGTTACCGTTTTTGTTGACTGACAATAGTCGGGCACAAAGGCTTGGTTGTTACAATACGTACACCCACCATAACCTACCCTACCATCACGGTTAGGACAAGTAAAACCGGCATGTATCGATATTTTCTGGTATCGTTGTTTCACTCTTCCAACATTTGCAGGAACTGCTGTTCATCAATAATCTTCACACCTAATTTCTGTGCCTTCTCCAATTTGGCAGGTCCCATATTCTCTCCAGCCAAAATATAATCCGTTTTGGAAGAAACAGAGCCAACATTCTTGCCTCCATTACGTTCTATCATTTCCTTGTATTCTTCACGGCTATGCAAAGCAAATGTACCACTTATAACAATAGACAAGCCCTGTAGTTTTTCGGTACGTGAAGCCAGTTTCTCTTCTGACAAAGCCATCTGCAAGCCATAAGCACGCAAACGCTCCACTATCTCTCGGTTGACTGGCTGTGAAAAATATTCCACCACACTGCGTGCAATACGCTCACCCACTTCGTCAACTGTCATAAGTTCCTCCACTGTGGCTGACATAATGCGGTCAATATCATGAAGAGCATAAGCAATTTTCTTAGCTGTAGTTTCTCCCACGAAACGAATGCCCAAGGCAAAAAGCACACGTTCGAAAGGAACGTTGCGTGAAGCTTCACATGCCCGCTTGATATTTTGTGCCGACTTTAACCCCAAACGTTCGAGCCGCGCCAAATCCGGCACCTTTAAATCATAGATATCTGCCATATTATGAAGCAAACCATTCTCATAGAGAAGTGCTATCGTTTCTGTTCCCAAACCGTCTATATCCATAGCCTTTCGCGCCACAAAATGCTCAATCTTACCTTTAATTTGCGGCGGACATGCAGCTTCATTAGGACAATAATGTGCAGCCTCTCCCTCATAGCGAATCAGTTCTGCGCCACACTCAGGACACTTCTTGATGAATGTGACCTTATCGCCTATGAGCAGACGTGCATCCTTGTCTACGCCTGTAATTTTCGGAATAATCTCACCACCCTTTTCCACATAGACCATATCGCCAATATGCAAATCAAGCGATGCTATAATGTCAGCATTGTGCAAAGAAGCACGTTTTACCACTGTTCCTGACAATTGTACGGGGTCTAAATTGGCCACGGGAGTTACAGCACCAGTGCGCCCCACTTGATAGGACACCGAATTCAAACGCGTACATGCCTGTTCTGCCTGGAATTTATAAGCAATAGCCCAACGGGGTGATTTTGCCGTAAGTCCCAAAGTTCGTTGCTGACGCAATGAATTAACCTTCAGCACGATGCCATCTGTAGCCACCGGCAAGTTTTTACGCTCTGCATCCCAATAAGCTATATATTCCATAATCTCATCCACAGAATGACATACCCGGAAATTTTCCGAAACCTTAATACCCCAAGAACGGGCTGCCATGAGATTTTCAGAGTGCAAATCAGACGGCAGATTCTCTCCCAACACATAATAGAGATAAGCATCCAGGTTGCGTTCTGCCACCAATGCGGGGTTTTGCAGTTTGATAGTACCTGATGCGGCATTGCGGGGATTGGCAAACAAAGGTTCCTCTTGTGCCTCACGTTCTTTATTCAACGCTTCAAACACTGCCCATGGCATCAGTACTTCTCCGCGAATTTCCACTTGCAGAGGATAATCTCCCTGCAAACGTAAAGGAATGGAACGGATAGTCTTTACATTGGCCGTCACATCATCACCCTTCACACCATCGCCACGGGTTACCGCACGCAACAATTTACCTTGTTCATACCACAACGATATGGAAGTACCATCGTATTTCAACTCACATACAACATCAAAAGATTCATTCAAACCTTTACGCACACGTTCATACCAATCACGTACCTCCGCTTCTGAATAGGTGTTGGCCAATGAAAGCATCGGATAACGATGTTCCACTTGTGCAAACTCCTTGGTCAAATCACTCCCCACACGCTGTGTAGGCGAATTGGGGTCATAACATTCCGGATGTGCCGCTTCCAATTCCTGCAAACGGTGCATCATGTCATCAAACTCCTTGTCTGTTATGGTTGGTGATGACAAGACATAATAATTATAATTATGCTGCTCCAATTCTCGGCGCAAAGCCTCTATCTGTTGTTGTTCATTCATTAGCGTACAATAAGTTTCAATTGTTTCACTTCACCATCTCCATATAGGTTGACCACATAAACACCAGAAGGCATAGTATAATTAAGTGTGTATACGTCTGTCGTCACATGGTCATAATAAATAAGGCTTCCCCACATAGAATAGATACGCAAATACGCCCCCTGCGCATTTCTCAATTCAAAAGGTGCATCGGGTGAAACTATATGAGTCGTATATTCCACATTTTCCCAAAAAGCAGAAGCACCAGGATTACGATATTCACCCAAAGAAAGTCCAACAATAATCGGATCATGATCGGAAGAACGGAACATGGTCACATCAGAACTTTTATCATACGTATAATCATCATGCTCATCGGAGTTGATATGATAGGCTGTCATACCCGTTACCTGCTCTAACATAGACTGACTTGCCAATGCATGATCCAAATAGCCAGCCTGCCCACGATAAGTATAAGAATAAGAGCTGTCTGCATGAAATGCACGATGCAAGTCCGTATATCCCGCTTCAATCAGAGTTTGTATTGGGTCTTCTTTGGCATAAGCATTGAGGTCTCCCATAATCAGCACATCCGGATCATCAAAATAACTGATATTGGAGGTCAATGTACGCACTACGGCTTCCGCCTCTTTGGTTCGCGTATAATTATACACACCTTGTCCATCTCCCTGGTCGGCATCTTGTCCTGTTCCCGTTCCACTTTTCGCCTTGAAATGGTTGAGTGAGAAAATAAATTTTTCGCCATTTTCTTTCAGCTTGAATGCAATAGTTTTTTTGCGATGTAGGGGAGAAGGATTGTCTATATTCTGTAATTGTCCATAAGTTTCAATCCGGTCACTACGATAAATATAACCTACTTTTGTATATGAGCCGGAACTACTACCTCCATCATTTACAAAACTGAAAGAATGCCCTAAACGTGAAGTAAGTGCACTCGCCATCTTGGAAAGAGCAGCTTGTCCCTGTTCTATCTCCACCAATCCATAAATATCAGCATCAACAGTTGCCAAAGCATTGAGCAGTTTTTGGTGTTGACGATTGGCTTGTGTTGCATTGTCTGGCCCGAATCCATCACCATAGTTTTCTACCAGATAATATTCCAGATTCATAGTACATACTTTGACATTATAGTCACCAATATCATCATGGCCCCGTTCCAGATCTGCTCTGGTATTACCTTTAAAAACCGGTGTGCCGGAAACTGTAACAGAAGTCGCCGACGTAACCTTAACTGTAAGCCCCATCAGTTTTTCTCCCATACGGTGATAATCGTTTACACCATAAAGTTTGACAGTTGCATCTGAATTGGCCAATACAATACTGCTGTATTCTGTCGAGCCAGGAAAAGCCTGATTAGTAGGAACAAACACACGACGTGGACTAATCTCCAGATAACTATCACTGTAATTATTTGTTACATAAAAAGGCACATCGAATACAACCGTCTGCCCTACGTAAGGACGCAAATCGTCCGTTGTCCAAGTTTCTGGATTGGAAATATTGACGGAGGTCTGGGCATAGATTATAACCGAAAAGCAAAGAAAAACCCAAAGTATTTTTTCTCTCATATCAACATAAATGACAATATAAGGACAAAGATATTAATATGACTTGATACACGTCCTATTTTGAAAGTTTATTTCACTTTTTTACTGCATCATACATTTTAATCGGAGCCCACGACAAACGATAGGCCAGCCCAATGCGCAATTGATGATAAGGATAATCTCGCAGGCCATATTGATAACAAGCAAAAGGCTCAAAATCACCCAAATGGAATGCCAAACGTGTTTTTAGCGTCATAGGCATATCACCATCACTCTCCCACCCTGTGTAACCGCCAAAAGTTTCAGAAACTGAAAGCAAGCTTGTATTCAGTTTAACCTGCAGACCATACATTACGGCATCATTCTGCCGTCCATTATCAGTTTGCCAACAGAGAAAGCCTGCACTTGCCGCAAAACGTATCTCCTTGAAAAAATTGCTTTTAAAAAAGATTGAACGTGCAAATGAAGTATCGAAAAAATATCCGGGATTGTCAAAATAACGAGCTTTCTCAAAACTACCTCCCGATGCGGTTTTAATGCCAGTACGCAACACCCAATCAACAGCCATCCGCTCCTGTTCCAACAATAGAATATCGGTGGTTACATATACATCACCATATTCTTTCCCATGAATGGCAACTGAATCTGGCAGTCGCTGGGCTTGTAGACTTTCAGAAGTGTTGGCATACCATTCCACCACAGGCATCCATACAGAAAGATTCACCCGGCGGGTAAAAAGCGGGAACACCAATTTTGCAAAAACATCTGCGGTCTGGTCTTTGCGAAATCCGTAAAAATAATCACCTGCTATCTCCATATATATTTTATCATGCATTTCACCATCAAGCATATCGGGAACCGGCAATGCATTCGGTCCAAAATAAGCTGGCGCTATTTTGGTCGGTTGTGACAAATCAGGTCTTGTCAAAGGCACTTCGCCATAGGCAAAACAGACAAAAGAAAATATTAGGAGAAATAATATGTAAAACAATCTTTGCATGGTATTATTAATCGTTTAAGGAATTTCCAATTGCGCGCTTAACAAAATACCTCTTGGTATATTTAAAGACATTGCATCACGTCCTCCGCCATCAATTGGAACAAATGTGTATTCAGTCAATTCTGTCCCAAAATCATAAAGATTATAACAAGAAGCCTGTATTTCAAAAGGCATATCCTTAATAAGACAACGATAACGTAAACGCAGGTCAAGATTGAAGAAAGCATCCTTTCGACTACCAAAATCACCATTTACAGGATTGATTCCTTTTGTGCGTTCATTCCATACAGCAATTTGTGTATTGCCATATTCATCCTGCTCCAATAATGTAGAAAAACTGGTGAATGGCTGTCCATCCTTAAACTTGAAAGTCATGGAAAGCCCCCAATTGTCATTAATATTATAAGCCGCAAATAGTCGTCCTACGTAAGCCCTGTCTTGGTCAAGACGACCCAATGCTTTATAGGCTATATTAGGATTGGCAGTAGATTCAGAAAACAAATCAACATTATTATGCAACGGTCCGTTTCCTAAAGACGATATTCCTGCCATCATATAGGATTGCCATGAAACCGAACAGCGAAATTTACGCCCTATATATTCATATTTGATTGTTGACGACATATAATAAGGAGTATTGGTTAAGAAACTGCTACTCTGCATTAGTTCTTCTGGGATTCCATTCCACACCACATAATTAGCTGGTTGATTATTCCGCATAAATATTTCCTCTCCATTCGCACCTGACACATAATAACCATATTCCTCGAATGGCTTATCATATTCGACAAACCATGTATCAAAATATTTCCGATAAGTATTAAGGAGCGACAAGGAGTGGGTCCCATAACGGAATACAACAGGTATATCAAATACCAGATAACCTGCTTGCTTAAGATTGTCTGCTTTTACATGGGATGCACCCCCTGTAGTAGTAAAAAAATCGCTCCGCTCATTCTCTTGGAAAATCCGATCTGCATTTTCATCTCGCCAATAATAGATATCACCATTTAGATAATCTTCAGACAGGAAACGCATGTCATCAATGGTATAGGAAATCCGTTTTTTAGCAACATTCAGTCCGATTTCTATATACTCAACAGGGTGCAAATTGAAAGAAAACTCAGCTTGCCAATTAGGACTTACCATTGAATTGCTTTTAAGCAACAAGGCATCAAACGTAAAATCAACCCCCGCATTGAAAGAAAGCCATGAGGCGAAATCATGCTCCCATGACAGCCCCACTTCATTTTCCAGCAATCCGCCTTCAAATGGTCTTGCCGTCCAATTATACAAATAAAGCGATGTATAATCCTCTTTGGGCATCTGATAATAAACCGTATTTTGCCATGCTAAATTATCTGGTCTAAACACCAGCAAGGAATTATAACCATCATAGTCTATTGTCAGATTATAAGGCAAGGCATGTGCAAGTGTCATAGCATATGTCAATTCATGTGTCGCCCCGTCAGTATACCATGGTTCGAAAGCCTCACCATCTTGATCAACAACATTTCTTGAAAACTCTATTTCTTGCTTGTCCAGCTGATTGACAGCCCAAGTAAGACCTGCCGTATAAGCAGTATTTCCCTGCATTTTCTGACCATACATGGAAAAAGAATATGCCTGATGTTTTGCCGTTTCATCCTTTCCATAATACAATTCAGAGAAAAGATGTTCGCGTGCAGATGCATGAAAAAGATAATTAGTCTTGTCAAACACCACATTAGAACGGAACGGCAATTGTCCCATCAATTGTATGGAATAATAATTTTCCGGATAAGCCTCATTAATGCCCATCTCATCAAAACCCACCAATGAACGTTGGCCATAATTAAAACTGAGTTGTTGGAGGTAGCGCTGCCCATTACAACTAATACCATATGCAGTCTTGAGAGAGCCAGCCCCAACTATATGCGCTCTATAATCAATCGGTTTATATAGTCTTTCAGATGCGGTTTCATGAAAAAGGTTAATCAGTTGCTTCGTACCCCATGAAATACCTCCCAACCCACCGGCATTACCTGTTAGTTTTACATGGTTCGGAATAGAATCATCAACATAAAACCGCAAGGCTCCTCTCATATAATCAACATGCAAAGAATGGTCCTGCAAATCAGGTCTATAAAAAGACGAGCCTGCAAAAAAGCGACTATCCACCCGAAAACCATCCAAATAATACTTATTCCACCGAAAGGAATTCCCATCAATAGAGAACAAAAGGATATCCGGCTTATTAAATTCACCCGTTGTCTCAGCCTGATAGGTTATATGGTCATTCAGATTGTCTAAATAATGTACCAAATCGCCATACTGATACCAATCACGGAAAAAAGCACTGTTTTCACCATCATGTGCCCAAACATAATGCATGAAAATTGTGCAACAAAAACACATAATAAAACGTCTCATAAATGTTTGCCAAAAGTAGTGCAAAGATAAGAATAAATCAGAAAATCAATTGACACCAGAATATACCACTAATATTTTATTCCATAAAAATGAAGAAATCTCAGACTCCTCTTTTCAAAGAAATACCTCACAAAGTAACCCAAAAGACAGAACAAATAATTTGCATGCCGCATAGTTTTGCATTATCTTTGCCTATATTATTCAGGCCAAGCACCACGAGAAAAAAGTATATTACATCAACAGAAAGAACAAAAATATACGGTTGAAACTGTCAACAAAAATTCCAAATATAAAATCATTCATCACTAGATTCATTGATTAACTGAAACGAATAATGAGAACAAGCATTCTATTTGCATCAATCGTACTGCTATACTGCAATACTCTATCTGCCATAGCTGCAAATCATAATTCTTTCCCATTGGAAAAGGTAAACGGTCATTATATCTTTGAAACCAAAATCAACGATAAGGTATCAGCGAAATTCCTGCTGGAATCAGGCATTCATGTAATGCTGATAGATTCTCTTTTTGCATTTGACAACAAAAACGATATCAACCTGGATTTTATTCCTGTTCAAAAGAACGAAAATATGAATCTAGGAGGAAAAGTCTATAAAATTACACACAAAGCAAAAGGAACAATATTACTAGGAAACCATTCGGAATATAACGGCGAATTTTTTGTTTTATCTAACTATAAGTCTTATTATGATATAGCGATACCAATACAAAACATTAGCAATATAAATGATAGTAGTCATATCATTAAACTAGATATAGAGAAACAGAAATTGGACATTTTAAGCAGAAAAGCATTTGCTCCTGCATCAAACATATACTCTACTACAACCATCCATTATAACAGTTATTTGAACATGCCCACTATCAGGACAAACTTAACCTTTAGTGAGAATGGTCAACAATATTCTCTCACTGGAAATTTTGTACTGGATTTAGGAAATGCTTCCTTTCTTTTTCTTATGAAACAAAGTCCTGTCATCCAAGAATTTCTAAAAAAGAACACAAAAATCAAGATTCACAATGCATATAACAAAAAAGGAATACTTGTTGCAGAAGCAATAATTGCAGAACAAGTCAACTTGTGCCATGTAAACTTTGATAAACAGAATATTGCTATTACAACTGCATTACCTAAATTTACTGCAGAAGGATGTATCGGTTTAAAATTCTTCGAAGGCTCAGTATTCGTATTTGATTTTGACAAAAATATCCTCCATATAAAACGAACAATCATAGCACCATAAACATTATACAATACAACAAGCCTTGAATTGGATGTAATATCAAAGGAAAGAACTATCAATTGAATGAATACAAGAAATAATCTAGAAGGGAAAAAAGTTGCCTACTGCACATTGGGATGCAAATTGAATTTTGCAGAGACATCTACCATAGGCAAACAATTGGCCTCATTAGGCTGTGAAAAAGTGAAAAAAGGAGAGGAAGCTGATATTTGTATCATCAACACTTGCTCTGTAACCGAAGCAGCCAACAAAAAAGACCGCCAAGCCATCCACAAGATGCAAAAACAGCATCCAAATGCCATCATGGTCATTACTGGCTGTTATGCACAACTGAAGCCCCATGAAGTAGCTTCTATGGATGGTATCGACTTCGTATTGGGCATGAATGAGAAATTTGAAATCGCCACATTGCTCGAAAAAATGGCATCCAAAAACGAGGCCCCATCCATCAAATGCAGCGAAATAAGGAGTATTGGTGAATATCATGGTGCGTGCTCGGCTGATGACCGTACCCGCCATTTCCTGAAGGTGCAAGACGGATGTGATTATTTCTGTACCTATTGCACCATTCCTTTTGCACGTGGCAAGAGCAGAAACGGCACCATAGCAGAAATTTGCCAATTGGCACAAGAAGCCATTGACAAAGAAGCAAAAGAAATTGTATTATCTGGTGTCAATATCGGTGATTTCGGCAAAACAACCGGAGAAACATTCTTTGACCTAATCAAAGCCTTGGACAATCAGGAAGGCGATGTTCGTTATCGCATTTCAAGTATTGAGCCTAACCTGCTAACGGATGAAATTATAGAGTTTACAGCACAATCCAAACATTTTGCTCCCCATTTCCACATCCCACTACAGAATGGATGCGACGAAATGCTCAAAATCATGAAACGACGTTACGACACGGCGTTGTTTGCCCATAAAATACAACGTATCAAAGAAATAATGCCTCATGCATTTATTGGGGTGGACGTAATTGTGGGTGCACGAGGCGAAACACCAGAATATTTTGAGCAGGCCCGTTCGTTCATTGCATCGCTTGATATCTCGCAACTACATGTTTTTACATATTCCGAACGTGAAGGAACTCGTATGCTAGAAATTCCCTATAAAGTTTCTGCACAAGAGAAAAAAAGACGCAGTGATGTCTTACATCAATTGTCGGCAAAAAAGCTAAAGCTGTTTTATCAATCGCACATTGGATATAACGGACGTGTACTATGGGAGAGCAAAAAAACCGAAGGAATGATGAATGGATTTACGGAAAACTATCTGCGTGTCAAAGCTCCATTTGACAGTAATAAGATAAACTGTTATGAGTCTGTTATTGTAACCCCAGAAAATATTGACCCGCTACATGAATAGCAAATGAAGTGTTGCATTACTCTTGCCTTCAGTATTTTTCCGTAAGTTTTATAAAATAAGATAACTTCCTTATAATTAGTTGGTTGTTGTGCCTTCTTGAAAATTAGGTA
>CALUKG010000028.1 GCA_944321155.1 uncultured Bacteroidales bacterium
CGTTGACGGATTCGAACCGCCGACCCTCTGCTTGTAAGGCAGATGCTCTAAACCAGCTGAGCTAAACGCCCGATTTTTCTTATTATTTCAACCTTTAAGCTTTTCCCCTGAAAAGCGAGTGCAAAGATAGGCGATTTGTATGAATCACGCAAATATTTTCGGCATTTTCTTTCAAAAAACATCTGTCATCAGACGCAAATATCTGAAAAACAAGCTATGAAAGCAGGACTTTTTTTTGCATGGGATGGCCTGCGAGTGCGAGGAGGTCCCGCATCGGGGTACGGGATGACAAGCATATTGCTGGGAATGACAGGTTGGAGGGATAAAATGCGGCAAAATGGAAAAAAGGTAAGGAAATGAAAAGACCTGTCTGAACAATGCTTTCAGACAGGTCAGTCCCTACCCTTGCGGATATATATCGTTACATACGAAGCTTCATGCCGGCAAGCAAGGTATCGGGGCAGAAATTAAACACGGAGGCCATTTCGCCCGCCATGCACAAGCCACACTGCTTGCAGATATCGGTGCCATCGCCAATGCACAAACCGCGCGAGCCGTCGGGATAGATGAAGTTGGTTACCCAACAACGCTTCTTGAAATTGTTGTGCTTCATTTTCTTCAAACCCGAAACGGAATTCATGATAGGATAGCCTTTTTTCTTGTAGGCTATCACCTTATCTATGATACGATTGCGGATGTCCATATCCAATGTAAGATATTCCGTACCCTCAAAAGGTGTGTGGAAATTGATGGAAATGGACTTGATATGCGGGTTGTTTTTCACATATTCGATGGTTTCGTCCACACTTTCGTAATTGAGTGTATTGACTGCCATATTCACACTCAAAGCCTTATGGTGAGCCGTTGCAATGTTTTGCTCCAAACGGGCAAATGTGCCCTTGCCGCGGATGGCTTCATGATACGGACCTATGCCGTCAAGGCTCACCCAAATGGAATCGGCCTTGCAATGCGTGAATGGCAACTGGGCATTGGTGGTGATGGTAGCCGAAAAGAATCCGACTTCCTTCGCCAAATCAATCAGGTCGTTGATGTTTTTATCGCCGTCACGCCAAATCATGGTTTCCCCACCCTCGAAATCGACAAAACGGGAACCCAAACGATAGGAATATTCCAGATGTTCCCTGATTTGCTCATAGGTCATGTTGTGGGGATTCTCTTTCTGATATACGCTGCAATGCTTACACTGGAGATTGCAACGGTCAGAAATGAACAATACAGTCTGTAAAGGATTTTTCTGACCTAAAAAACGGGCCTTGAAAAACCACCAGCCCAAATATACTATCTGTTTAATCATAATATTCTAAATTACAAATGCCAATATGACATTCACCACTATCAGGATAAAGGAAAAGAAGGTTACGAGATTGCGGCATACCAGCCAACGAATCATGAACCAACCGATACCCGCCTTGCAATAGCCTTCCCAATTGCCCATAGGTCCCATCCATTTCTTGGGTTGAAGGCTGATTTCCCTGCCATAGACAAAAGAGGTAAGGGAATAGACCAAATAAATGGCCATAGGCAACACGAGCAACACAAAGCAGTATGCCCAATGCAAGATGCCTGCTAAAACGCCGCCCAATACAATGACAAAAGGCAGAAGGTTGAAGATATAGGAAAATGCCAGCTTGGCCAGCTTGGACTTCAACAAACGGCTGAAAGTCATTTTGCCACACTTTTCATCGGCAGGTTCATCGAGCACGGCATGGGAATAGACAATGTTGATGACCAACAGTCCGACGGCAATGGAAGTCAGCAATATCTCTTGCGTGAACACTCCAGAAGCAGCCATGTGCATACCCGACATGAGAAGCGGTCCGAAAATTACGCCAATTACCCATTCGCCCCATCCGTGATAGCCCAATTGCAAAGGTTTACCGGAATATTCAATGCCCAGAAACAAGGTAGCCAAAGCTATATATACCACCGGCATGCCTCTGAAAACGAAAACAACAGCACCCAAAACAGCCGCCACTAGCAAGAACAGCACTATGGCAGTGCGCAATTGTCCGACAGTCGCCTTGCCCGAAGTCAGATAATCGTATTTGGCAATACGGGCACGAATACCCTCTGACGCCATTTCCTGACGGTGTTCGCCAGTTTTGGTACGATAGTCGAAATAATCATCCGCCAGATTCATGGCCAAATGGGCGGCAATAATGCCCAGCAATGCCAGCAATGCCAGCCACAAGGAAAAGCCATCGTGCTTGGCCGCTACAGCAATGGCCAATGCCGCAGGCAATACGCTCTGCGGCAAGGCTATGCTACGGGCATTCTTTATCCAAAATGCAACCTTATTCATTATTTACGGCTTTTTTCAATATAATCAACAAAGGCCTCATTCAAGAGTTTGGTGCCACCCGGCGTCGGATAGTTGCCGGAGAAGTACCAATCGCCTTTATGGTTAGGACAAGAGTCGTGCAGTCCTTCAATTGTCTGGAAGATGATTTCCACCGGACAATCCACATCTTCAGGAGTGAGCAGTTGTGCCATTTTCTGGGAAATCTGCTCATCGGTGAATGGTTCGTAGATACGTTTCACATAGTTGACCACCTGCTCTTTCGGCAAACCAATCTGCGCCTTGCACTGCGCATAGACTTCATTGATAAGCTGGAATTTTCCTGCTTCTTCAAGTAAAGCCACAGCCGCCTTGAATGCGATGAATTCGCTCATGTGCGACATGTCAATACCATAGAAGTCAGGATAACGGATTTGCGGAGCAGATGACACGATGACAATCTTCTTCGGTTTCAAGCGTGCCAAAATCTTGATAATGCTCTGCTTCAAGGTCGTTCCGCGCACTATACTGTCGTCAATCACCACCAGATTATCCACATGAGGCTCAATGGTGCCATAGGTAATATCGTAAACGTGGGCTGCCATATCATTACGTGTGGCATCCTGCGTAATGAAGGTACGCAACTTGATGTCCTTAATGGCCACCTTTTCGGAACGTACAGAGAAAGACAGAATATCTTCAATCTGCTCACGGGTCAGTTCGTGTTGCTTCTCGGCTATGAGATGACTTTTCAGCTTGTTCAAATGGCGCTCCAAGCCTTCGAGCATACCATAGAAAGCCACTTCAGCCGTATTAGGAATAAAGGAGAACACGGTATGGCGCAAATCATCGTCAACAGCCTGCAAAATGCGTGGCACCAAATTGGCACCCAACTGCTTGCGTTCACGATAGATGTCGCAATCGCTGCCACGTGAGAAATAGATACGCTCAAACGAACAGGGCGATACATTTTTAGGAGCCAATATCTGCTCCAAACGAACTTCACCACGGGCATTGACAAACAAAGCCTGGCCGGGCAACAGTTCGACCACCTGGTCGTGCTGCAAATTCATGGCAGTCTGGATAACAGGACGCTCTGAGGCCAAAATCATCTGTTCGTCATCCACATAATAGAAAGCAGGACGAATTCCCCATGGGTCACGAATCACAAAGGTTTCGCCGCTACCCGTCATGCCACAGATGACAAAACCTCCATCCCACATTGGAGCGCACTCACGGAGCACATTAGCCATATCAATCTCGCTCTCAATGGCATGAGTCAGCTCCAAACCACGCAGACCCTCTTCGTATTTCAATTGGTAGAGACGGTCCACTTCACGGTCCAGACGATGGCCCAACTGCTCCAGCAGGATGAAAGTATCCGATTTCTGGCGCGGATGCTGACCGCGTTCCGAAATATATTGGAACACTTCGTTGACATTGGTCAGATTGAAATTACCGCACAAAGTCAAGTTTTGCGCACGGTAATTGTCGCGTCTCAAAAAAGGATGTACAAAGCTCAATCCCAATTTGCCGGTCGTACTGTAACGCAAGTGTCCCATGTACATCTGTCCGGCATAGGGAATATGTTTCAAGTCGGTCTGCCCCGATTTCTGGGCTTCCGATATACTTTTATTGACAGCTACAAATATTTCAGAAATGGCGTTGCTCCCCTCGGCACGTTCACGAAACATGAACTCTTCACCCGGGTCGGTATCCAGTTTCACACATGCCACTCCGGCTCCTTCCTGCCCACGGTTGTGCTGCTTTTCCATCAACAGATACAGCTTGTTCAATCCGTATGTCCAGGAGCCATACTTGTCCTGATAATAGGTCAAGGGCTTGCGCAAACGCACCAAAGCCACTCCACATTCATGTTTTAAGGGTTCCATTTGCTCAATTATTTATATTCGTCCCAACTCTTAATGGCAATATTGTTGATATCCAATGTACAGAAGGCATTGATGAAAGCACTTGCCAAACGTGCATTGGTAATAAGCGGTATGTTGAGGTCGATGGCGGCACGTCTTACCTTGTAACCGTTGGTCAACTCTCCTGTTGTCAGGTTTTTCGGAATATTCACCACCAAATCAATGGCTTTGCTATGCAACATATCCAATGCTTGAGGATGTCCTTCTTCGCTTGGCCAATATACCAGCGTATTTTCCACTCCATTTTCGGTAAGGAAACGTGACGTTCCGCCCGTAGCATAGAGTTTGTAGCCTTTGGCAGCCAACAGACGAGCTGCGTCGAGCATTTCCGTCTTCTGCTTGGCCGAACCGGTTGACAAGAGAATATTCTTGGCCGGAATACGGTGGCCCACAGACAACATGGCAGTAAGAACTGCACTGGCAGAATCATCGCCGATGCACCCTACCTCACCGGTTGATGCCATATCGACGCCCAATACAGGGTCGGCCTTCTGCAAGCGGTTGAAGGAGAACTGTGATGCCTTCACACCCACATAGTCCAAATCGAAGAGGCTCTTGTGCGGTTTTTCCACCGGCAATCCGAGCATCACCTTCGTGGCCAAATCAATGAGGTTGATTTTAAGCACCTTGCTCACAAACGGGAAACTGCGTGAAGCACGCAAGTTACATTCGATTACCTTTATATCGTTTTCACGGGCCAGATACTGAATGTTGAACGGTCCGGAAATATTCAATTCCTTAGCTATCTGACGGCTGATGCGCTTAATGCGGCGTACAGTTTCCACATACAATTTTTGCGGTGGGAACTGGATAGTAGCATCGCCAGAGTGAACACCGGCATATTCGATATGTTCGCTGATAGCATAGGCAATGATTTCACCGTTTTGAGCCACAGCATCCATTTCCACTTCCTTAGCATTTTCAATAAACTGGCTGATGACCACAGGGTGTTGTTTGGAAACATTCGCTGCCAATTTCAGGAAGCGTTCCAGCTCTTCCTGATTGGAACATACGTTCATGGCAGCACCAGAAAGCACATAAGAAGGACGCACCAACACTGGGAAGCCCACCTTTTCGATAAAGGCATTCACATCGTCCATAGAGGTCAATGCACTCCATTCCGGCTGGTCAACCCCAATGCGGTCGAGCATGGCCGAGAACTTGTCGCGGTCTTCCGCATTGTCAATGCTCTTGGCCGTTGTTCCCAAAATATTGACGTGTTCCTCGTCCAGACGCATGGCCAGGTTGTTAGGAATCTGTCCGCCGGTGGAAACGATTACGCCATGCGGATTTTCCAGTTCGATGATATCCATTACCCTTTCAAAGGTCAATTCATCGAAATAGAGACGGTCGCACATGTCATAGTCGGTAGAAACGGTTTCGGGGTTGTAGTTAATCATCACACTGCGATAACCGTTTTGGCGGATAGTGTTCAAAGCCTGCACACCGCACCAGTCGAATTCGACTGAAGAACCAATGCGGTAGGCACCCGAACCCAAGACAATGATGGATTTTCTGTCGCCTACATATTTCACATCGTTGGTTACTCCGTTGTAGGTGATGTACAGGTAGTTGGTCTGTGCCGGATATTCGGCAGCCAGTGTATCAATCTGCTTCACCACGGGGATAATACCCATTTTCTTACGCAAGTCACGGATGACCAAAATGGCCTTTTCGGTGGAAGTAAAGTGCTCCAAGCCCAACCCGCGTGCAATCTGGAAATCGGAGAAGCCTTGTGATTTGGCCGTGCGCAGCAAATCCTCATCCACATCTGCCGGCGTAATATCCAGATGCGATGCCTGATTCTTTTCCAAAGCCTGCATAGTACGGACAATGTTCATCAGCTTCTGCAGGAACCAGCGGTCAATCTTGGTCAATTCATGTATTTGATCCAATGTGTAGCCGGCACGCATGGCCTTGCTGATGACAAAGATACGTTTGTCGGTCGGTTCGCGCAATGCCTTGTCCACATCGGGTATTTCCAATTCCTTGTTGCCCACAAATCCGTGCATGCCCTGACCAATCATACGCAAGCCCTTTTGAAGCGCTTCTTCAAAGGTGCGTCCGATGGCCATCACCTCGCCAACCGATTTCATGCTGGAGCCCAGCTCACGGTCAACGCCACGGAATTTGCCCAAGTCCCAACGCGGTATTTTACATACCACATAGTCCAAAGCCGGTTCAAAGAACGCTGAAGTAACCTTGGTTACCGAGTTCTTCAAGTCGAACAAGCCATAGCCCAATCCGAGTTTGGCAGCCACGAAAGCCAACGGATAGCCGGTAGCCTTACTAGCCAAAGCGGAAGATCGGCTCAAACGTGCGTTCACCTCAATCACCCTGTAGTCTTCGCTTTCGGGGTCGAAGGCATATTGCACATTACATTCGCCCACGATGCCGATATGGCGGATGATGCGGATGGCCAGTTCACGCAACTTGTGGTATTCGCTGTTGGTCAACGTCTGTGAGGGCGCAATCACGATACTTTCACCCGTGTGGATACCCAGCGGGTCAAAGTTTTCCATATTACATACGGTAATACAGTTGTCGAAGCGGTCGCGCACCACTTCATATTCTATTTCTTTCCATCCTTTGAGACTCTTTTCAATCAGCACTTGCGGAGAGAATGAAAAAGCCTTTTCGGCTATCTGCACCAATTCCTCTTCATTGTCGCAGAAACCGGAGCCGAGACCGCCGAGGGCATAAGCTGCACGCACAATGATGGGATAGCCCAATTCGGCAGCAGCCTTCTTGGCATCTTCAATGTTTTCAACCGCATGGCTCTTGATGGTCTTTACATTGATTTCATCCAGTTTCTTGACAAAGAGTTCACGGTCTTCCGTATCTATAATGGCCTGTACGGGCGTTCCGAGCACGCGTACATTGTATTTTTCCAACACTCCCGACTTATAGAGAGCCACGCCACAGTTCAAGGCAGTTTGTCCGCCGAACGCAAGGAGAATGCCCTCCGGACGTTCCTTTTCAATCACCTTCTCCACAAAGAAGGGCGTTACGGGCAAGAAATAGATTTTGTCGGCCACGCCTTCCGATGTTTGCACAGTGGCAATGTTCGGGTTGATTAAAACAGTATAGATACCCTCTTCCTTCAGAGCCTTCAAGGCTTGCGAACCGGAATAGTCGAACTCGCCGGCCTCACCGATTTTCAAGGCACCCGAACCCAACAATAGCACTTTCTTGGGCATTGGCATATCTGACTGTTGCTGCATGGCAGTATGTTCATGTGTCAATATCGTATTCATAATTGTATCTTCCTATTTTATCAGCTGTACAAATTCATCAAACAAAAATTCCGTATCAGTAGGACCGCTGGCGGCTTCCGGGTGGAATTGAGCCGAGAAGAAAGGTTTGAACTTATGGCGGATACCTTCGTTGGTGCCGTCGTTCATGTTGACAAACATCGGTTCCCAATCGTTGCCGAGCGTATTGCTGTCAACAGCGAATCCATGGTTCTGGCTGGTTACGAAACAGCGGTTAGTGCCCACCAGACGCACCGGCTGGTTGTGTCCACGATGTCCGTATTTGAGTTTATAGACCTTGGCACCTCCTGCCTTGCTCAAAAGCTGGTTACCCATGCAGATGCCGAAAATAGGCTTGTCGCCATTGAGCGCCTGACGCAGATGCTCTACAGCCGCTCCACACAAATCGGGGTTGCCCGGACCATTGGAAATGAAAAGACCATCATATTCCAAAGTATTGAAGTCATAATCCCATGGCACTCGGATAAGGGTAACATCGCGGCGCAAGAGACAGCGGATGATGTTGTGCTTCACGCCACAATCGACCATCACCACTTTCTTTGCTCCCGTTCCATAGGTAATGATTTCCTTGCAGGAAACCACATCCACCTGATTGACCAGATTCGGGTCTTCAAACGCAATTTCATCTTCGCCTTCCAATTGGATAGCGCCCTTCATGGAACCCTCTTCACGGAGCAGGCTGGTAATTTCGCGCGTATCCACTCCATAGATACCGGCAATGCCCTGTTCCTTCAGCCAATCGGCCAGACTTTTTACCGCATTCCAATGGCTATATTCAAAAGAATAGTCGGAAACTACCACGCCACGAACGTGAATTTTTTCCGACTCATAAAAGGTTGAAATACGTTGTTTAATTTCATCGGCAGGGACACCATAATTACCGATAAGAGGATAAGTGAACACTAGAATCTGACCGGAATAAGAGGGGTCAGTAAGGCTTTCGGGATATCCCGTCATAGCGGTATTGAAAACCACTTCACCTGCCACTGAACGGTCATACCCGAACGACTTTCCTCGAAATACGGCTCCGTTCTCAAGACGTAACGAAGCATTTTTTGTTTGCTGCATATTTGAGATAAAATTTAGTACGTTGGAAGATTGCATAACATCTCGGCAAAGGTATAAAAAAATTTCGATGTTTACGGCATTCCTTTACACAAACAATCCATAAAAAGAACGAAGTTGGGAATAGCTTTCCGTTTTTCAAAAAACCGGCACTATCAAACCAACCGTTAGCAATAAATTTTGCTTACAAAACAACCCGACAGACAACCGCAAAATTACAAAATGACATATTTTCGTATTTTCCCAAGCACTTTCAGAAGACGAAAAAGGCAAAATTCCTTCTTTTATCCGCTTTTCATCTATCAAAATGACAAAACGACACAAAAATTTGAATATTCCATACAAACATATTATTTTTGCACGTCATTTCAAAACAAAAATACAGAAAGAATGAAGATACAATTTACAAAAATGCAGGGCGCTGGAAATGATTATGTATATATCAATGCATTTCAGTATCCGATAGAGCGTCCTGAAGAAGCAGCCATCAGGCTGAGCAACCGCCATTTCGGCATTGGTTCTGACGGTCTTGTACTGATTATGCCCTCGGATACCTGCGATTTCCGCATGCGTATGTTCAATGCTGATGGTTCGGAAGCACAGATGTGTGGAAATGCCTCACGATGCATCGGCAAATACGTTTATGAAAAGGGGTTGACCGACAAGACAAGTTTCACATTGGAAACCTTGAGCGGCGTAAAACACCTTTCGCTCACAGTGCAAGACAAGACCGTAAAAGAGATTGAAGTGGATATGGGCCAGCCTGTAATGACTCCTGCCGAGATTCCCGTGCTATTGCCCGAAGTGGATGAAGTCATTGACTATCCTATCAACATTTCCGGTTTTCCACTCCATCTTAATTGTGTTTCCATGGGCAATCCACACGCAATATTCTTTGTGCATGACCTGAGTGAAATAGATGTTCACGGTTTGGGACGAATTGTTGAGCACCATCCGATTTTTCCGGAACGTACCAATGTGGAATTTGCCCAGGTATTGAGCCGCGAGGAAATCAGGATGCGCGTGTGGGAGCGTGGTAGCGGAGAGACCATGGCTTGCGGAACAGGAGCATGTGCTACGGTAGTGGCAGCCATCAAAAACGGGTTTTGCAACCCTAAGGTTCTGGTACATTTGCCGGGAGGCGACCTTCACATCAGATGGGACCAGGAAAGCGGTTCCGTATTGCTGAGCGGTCCGGCTGAAATTGTCTTTGAAGGAGAAATGGAATTGTAATCAAGAATAAAGTTGTTTTTAATTGTCATATGTATATAAACGAACATTTTTTAGCGCTGCCTGAAAGCTATCTGTTTTCTGAAATAGCCCGTAAGGTAGCGGCCTTTGAAGCGGAAAATCCTCAATCCGCTATTATCCGACTGGGCATTGGTGATGTAACCCGCCCTATTGTTCCCACCGTTATCAAGGCTTTGCATGCTGCTGTCGATGAAATGGCACAGGCAAGCACTTTCAGGGGATATGGTCCCGAACAGGGATATCTTTTCTTGCGTCAAACGATTGTTGAGCACGATTTTCTCAGCCGCAACATCACGCTGGAACCGGATGAAATCTTTATCAGTGACGGTGCAAAAAGCGATACCGGCAATATTGGCGATTTGCTTGACAGCCAATGTGTGGTGGCAGTGACCGACCCTGTGTATCCGGTCTATATTGACAGCAACGTGATGGCAGGCAGAGCGGGCGAGCTGCACAACGGCAAATGGAGCCGTATCCAATATTTGCCCTGCAACGAGGCCAACCAGTTTATCCCGTCATTGCCGAAAAGCCGTCCGGATGTGATATACTTGTGCTATCCGAACAATCCTACGGGCACTACCCTCACCCGCACCCAACTGAAGAAATGGGTTGATTATGCGCGCGAGAACGATGTGCTGATACTGTTTGATGCAGCTTATGAGGCCTTTGTACACGACGAAGAAGTGCCACACAGCATCTACGAAATTGAAGGAGCCAAGGAAGTGGCCATTGAGTTCAGAAGCTTTTCCAAAACGGCCGGTTTCACCGGTCTGCGTTGCGGCTATACAATTATTCCGAAAGCTGTAAAGGGAAAAACTCATGACGGCAAACGTGTAGCTCTCAATCCATTGTGGAACAGACGCCAATGCACCAAATTCAACGGTACGGCCTATATCATACAACGTGCTGCTGAGGCTGTCTATACTCCGCAAGGACAAACGGAAATCCAAGCCAACATTGCCTATTATCTGAACAACGCACACACCATCAAGCATGGACTGGAGACGGCCGGATATAAAGTTTTCGGCGGAGAGAATGCTCCTTATGTATGGATGAAGACACCGGATGGCATGTCATCGTGGGACTTTTTCCATCATCTGCTCCACACGTGCCAAGTGGTGGGTACGCCTGGCGTCGGTTTCGGCCCATGCGGAGAAGGCTATTTCCGTCTTACGGGCTTCGGCGACGCCCAGAAAACAAAAGAAGCAATAGAACGCATCCAAACTCTCAAACCTTCTATATAACAGGGCATCCCGCCCAAAATCACGCGACCAGCCGTCTCCTATTCTATGGGGTGGCTGTTTTTTTGTGGATTTTTTCTTAAAAACATTGTGAATTTAATGGATTATTAGTACTTTTGCCCCCGATTGCATTTACAATCCCTATGTGCCGTCACAAAATTCATACGTAGTTTTGGGCATTTTTCACATTTTGGTAATAGATAACATGAAGATTTAAACCGCTACTCCGCGATGGAATGGCTGTTATGTTCATTTATTACTAACCGAAAAATACAAAAAACTATGAGTACATTTAAAAGTATCGCAAAATGCAGTCGTGACGGAAAAATCCAAATGAATTATGAAGCATACCTCGATATGCTGGAGGAGCTGGATGCTGCCGGCTATGAGCTGAGCGATGACGATTGGCATCTGTTAAGCCTGTGGTGGTCTATCAAGGACGGACGTGACTGTTCTGACCGATATGCCATGGAGTTTTACTTTGAAGTGGTAAACGCCATCGACAAGCCTCAATCGGAAATTGAGCAGTTCCTGTATGAACAGGCCGATAATGGTTTGCGCTCCCTTAGGTGCAGCAACGACGATTATGTGTGGGAGACGCTGGCATGCAGGTACTAACTGCTGATTGGCGGTGCGTATTCAGGGGGACAGGCTGGGCTGGCGCTGATATCCTGTGCTTCTGGATACCGCTTTGCTGCGGTAAGGCAATTGTCTGTTGTCCTCGCTGTAATCCTTGCGACTGGATACCGCATTTCTGCGGTATGACGTTAGGGACAGAAGCTGAAAGCTGGGTTGCTGGATACTGTATTCGTTTGATGACATTTGAAACGGACGCAAAGAGCCATGCTACTGGATACCGCATTTCTGCGGTATGACGTTAGGGACGGATACTTGGGTCTTGGGCTTTTACGGGATAAGCGAGGAAAAGAGCGAGGTCATTCCGTACTTGATACGGAATCCAGAGCGTTGGATAAATGAGAGGAGTGTTGATGAACCGTTATAGGCATTGCTGCTGGATACCGCATTCCTGCGGTATGAAGGATGAAAGGGGGCGTGTGAGAATGATTAACGATAGCGGTGTGTATTGAGGATGGTGAGTGGGATGATTAATGTTGGGCTGTAAATAAAGCGCCCGACGAGTGGTTTCATCGGGTGCGGGTATGGAATTGAATTATTCCGATTTGTTGTTCTGGCCGCTGGTGTGGCTATGGGTTGGTGCGCACGATGCAGCTATCTACATAGATGTGTTCGATGGAATCGAGCAGGGAGATGGGAATGACGAGTGAGTCGGTTCCGGGTTCGAGCACGTGGTAATAGTTGCTGCCCGCCGCTTCGAGAAACATCATGAGCGAATCCATAGGCAAGGCGTTGGAGAGCTTCCGATAGGCATTGTAGCTGTTGGCCTTGGTGGGATCGGACTTGGTATAGAGCTTCATTTCCTGCGCATAGACTACCCTACAACGGCCTTCGCCGGAAAGGCGGACAATGTGCAAGGACTTGTCTTCAAAATCGGCTCCGGGGCGTGCCTGGATATTGCTGAGAATGGAATATTCCGATTTCACCGTGTCGGTTCGCCACATGGGCGCCCATGTTTCATCTGACAAATCGTTGGGGAACTGTGCCTGCACCACTACCCCATCATCGGGCAGGATGAGAATTTCAGCCGCATAATTTTCGGCATTGTCCTTCTTTTCGCAAGCGGCCAACATGAACAATGCGGTCATGATTATCAATGTTTTAGAAATATTCCGTAACAACACCCTCATAAGTCAATGTATATCCACTAGATTTGCATTCCACTTTAACTTCACGCTTTTCTCCGGTTGAACGTTGAATGGCCGTTATTTGTACTGTTCCTGCCTTCGGACCATATTTGTCGATTTCATAACCGGTGAGCTGATAGTCCATAATGGCACGACCCATATCGGCAGAGAGACGTCCTTTTCCTTCTATTTGCATGCGGTCGGTTACGATGACGCCTGGCACCACTTCCCTGTTATTGAAAGTAAGAAGGTAATCAACGGAGAAATAGTCGAGTGTTTCTGCTCCTTCAACATCCTTGAAGCGGAATTGTCCATTGCCGAGGTTGGTAATGTCGAAAGGCATGTAATAAGGATAGTACATAAAGCCTGTTTCCATCGGTGCGGGTTCAGAATACATACGTTGCATTCCGTCGGGAGCCGTTTGCGGCGTATAGGTGAAGTTTTCCGGCAGGTTGAGGACGATGGTCCATTTTGTAGCGGTAGCCATAAGGTCGTCACCATAGGTCCTTACCAGCATACGGCAAATAGGGTCAACGTAGGAGAAGTTTTCGTCGTAATAATAGTTATTGTCATAAATATTGATGACATAGGTGCTGTCTTCATACATGTGGATTCTGTCGTATCCTCCGAAATAGACCTTGATGAGGCTGTCTTTTTGCTGGGGTGTGGATGCCTGGAGCACTTCATTAAGGAGCACTACCTTTCCGAAATAGTTGAATGTAAATTCCTGGAAGCTGTTGTTCCAAGTGTTATATATTTCTTCACCTCTTTGCGTTGGACTTCCTGGATAATGATATTCCATACAGGCGGTAAAGAGCAGTATTACAGGCAGATATGCCATCCATTTTTTATTTGTTTTCATAATGTTTCCTCCTGATTAAAAACGTGTACCGATACCAATCGTTGCTATTCCTTTTACGCCGCACCCGATTTCAGCCGTTCCATAGATTTTGTCTCCAAAGCGTACTCCAAAGGCAGTAATCTGGAATGAAATACGGGAATAGATGCCGGCTGCATCCTGCGGTCTTCCTGTATAGAGGTCATATCCGTTGTCAATTCCTATGAACCAGCCAAGGGAGAGGCCAGAATAGAGCCCACAATATTTTCTGTTGAAGTACTGGAAACGTATGGAGGGGAGAATGGATATGGCGGTTGTCCCTGCGTTTCCTATCTTCTGCATTTGCGGTTTTTCGTAAACGGGTGAGTATTCTCCGCAATAGTAGAGTTCGCCTCCCACCAAAAGCCATGGTTTGAAGGCATAGTAGTAGGAGAAGGAGAATGTGGGGAGGAATAAATCATACTTGCTATAGACATCGGGAGCGAACCAGTTGGTGCGACTGCTTGTAGGTTCGTAATAACCAATGTAAGAGTAGCCTCCGTAAAGGGCGTTGAAAAGGTTGTCACCAATAGAGAATGACACATAATGACGCACAGGTTGTTCCTGGTACATTTCCTGTGCATGTGCTGGCACTGAGACAAGGGCCCAAGTGCAAAACAACATCAGAATTGCTTTTTTCATATCCGTATTGTTTAAGTTAGTGAGGACAAAGCTACAAAAAAAATTCAAAAGGACAACTATTTTCCTAAAAATGTGGAGATTATCGTTTTTCTGAAACTTTTCTCATATTGAGTTATTTTGTATTGAGGTTTCTGTTTTATGATGCGTGTCAATAGGGATGGTGGGTTGTGAGTCCACGATAATGTATGTCATATCCTGTTGGGCTGCATCCTACCTGTGTTGAGGCTTGTTTTCCTGTGGAGAGTTCGACAGCTGTTAAAGATGCTGTTCCTGCGACGCCACGGGCATTGCTTGCCAGTTCGTAATCGTCGAATTGGAAATCAATCGCTACGCCACGCTTTGCGAGAATGCGTCCCTTTCCGTTTAGAAGCACATGGTCGGTCATGAACAAATCGGGATTGGTGCCGATTTGTGTTTGCTCCATGGTGTAGTTGACGGAGAAGAATTCGGTTGTCTCAGCCGTTTCGAGGTCTTTGAGCGTCCATTTCCGGTTGCCTATGCATTCGATGATAAATGGCAGGAAATCGGGATAGGTATAGAAGCCAATCGATTGTGGCACAGGGGGAGATTTTCGGGCTGCCGGAGCTGTATTTTCGGTCGGATTATCGAGATAATCGGTCGGGATATTGAGAATGACATCCCAACGTGCGCCCTGCTTGCGCAAGGAGTTGCCGTCGGTTTTGACGAGCATGCGGCTGTCGTAGGAATAGCTTCCAAAGTCGGCTCCCACGAGTCGTCCCCATTTCAAGAGGCAGGTGTTGTTGTCGTTGATTTGGAGAATGGTTGGGTCGCCATAGTCTTCCAAGAGCAAGCTGTCGCGTTGTTCGGGTGTGAGGCGTATGATGTCGTCGAGCCAGAAGATGGCTGAGATGTAGCAGGTGTTGTATTCGGTAAAGTTTTCAAACCATACTCTGTATATTTCTTCGCCCCGTTTTGTTTTGGAAACCGGTTCGTAGTTTTCTACGCATGCTGTGAGCGTAAATGCCAATGCGGCCAAAAGGGATGTGATTTTATTGTGTTTCATGCTTGTATTCGGTTAAAATCTTGTTCCTAAGCCCATTGCTATGAGAATGAGTGTTTTTTTCATAGATGCTTTCGTCAATTGCATAAATTTGTCAGGCAGGACGCTGAAAATGGCGTATGCTGTTATTTATATGGTAGTGTCTGTCGGCAAATATAGCGAAAGGTGAGCGCAGAAGCAAATGGAAAAGGAAATTTTACAATTTGATTATGCCGAAAAACAGTGCAAACCGAATGTAAAATCAAATCTATTTGAGTTTTATTGAGGTGCCGCCTGTTTTCAACATGATTAACCGCCTATATATTATTCAAATACGCATAAAAAGTTAATAGGCAAAAAAGTGCTTCTATTGTGAGTGTGTTTTCCGGATTTTCCGCTTTTCCTGTTTTCTGTGTTTGAGGGGGGGGGGATGAAACGGAGGCTGGAGGCTGGGCTGCTGGATACTGTATTCGTTTGGGGGCATTTGAAACGGATGCTCATGGCCGCGCTTCTGGATTCCGCATTTCTGCGGAATGACATTAAAAGTGAAGGGAAGAAAAGGAAAGCGACACTCCTTGCAGTGAGGCAGGAGTGTCGCTTTATTAGGGTTATCAAATCACGTATTGAATTACATGAGTTTATGAGCTGTGATGCTGCCGTCTTTGCCTACCACTTTGAGGATATTGACTTCATTGGGGGCTGGCAGAGTGATGACCTGGTAGTTGCCGTTGTGGAGATGTTCGTTCATCAGGCGGCCAGATACATCGTAGAGCTGCAATGTAGCTACATTGTCGTCCACTTCGGCGAAAATGGTACCATTGGCTTGCCATGCGCGGAGGTGGTTGGGAGTGGAAGAGGAAATATTGCTGGGTGTATCTTCTGTTGATACAACCAAGGTCTGGTCTTCGGTGATGTTGTAGAGGGTAAGAGTACCATCGGCTTCCAATTGTGATGTGATGTCCACACCGTTGAGGGTTACGGAATAGATATTTTTTCCTATATGAGGTTTGACTCGCACTGTAAAGTTGTCACCACTTATGACGTCATTCTCAAAATAGACATCACTTCCTTCTACATAATATGAGATGGTGTAGACGGGGATTTCTTCTAATTGCACGGAGAGAGTCCCGTTTTCGGTCATTGCGGGAAAGGTCAATGTGCCATCTGCTGTGACATTGGCTGTATAGTCGGTTCCGTTGTATGTCAAACTATTAATTCTATGTCCTTGAGCTGGGAGAATTTGCATTGTGAGCACTGTTTCGGGTTCGATGTATAGGGTCGTATCCCTTGTCAGGGTTGTTTCGCCGTATTGGATGGTTCCGTTCCCTGTTATCATGATTTCCAGTTGTTTGTGAGTAAGGACTTCGAGCGGAAGGATATTGGTGAATTCTTTCCATACATCAGCAGTGCGATAAGCTTCGATGGATGCTGCAGGGACGTAGAGAGGGATGGAGCGGTCTACATCATAAAATGAAGAAGAAGATACTATTGGAGGAATTGTTGCCAAAACTGTCAATTCAATTAAATTAGTACACTGGTAAAAAGCAGCATCTCCTATGCTTGTAACACCTTCAGTAATAATGACAGAGGCGAGAGAGCTACAGAGATTAAATGTCTCATCTGCAATGCTTGTAACGCTGGTCGGAATAGTGACGGAAGTGAGAGAAGAACAATAAAAAAACGCACCATCTGCAATCATCCTTGTTCCAGCAAGTATGTCGTATGCTCCCGATATTTCTGATTGAGCTTGAATTAAGCAGTTGTCGATATATAATACATTGTTAACCCAATTGGAAGCGTCGCCATACAGGGTTGTAACAATAAATGCATACTCTCCTATGCTTGTGACACTATTAGGGATGGTGACGGAGGTGAGAGAAGAACAATAAGAAAACGCACCATCTCCTATTCTGGTGACACCGCTTGGAATGACGTATGTTGTTTCTTTTTTTCCTTCTGGATACCGTACTAAAACTGTTTTATCCGCATTGAACAGAATCCCGTTTTCGGATGAATAGGAAAGATTGCCAGACTCTACTTGGATGTTGGTTAGAGAGGAACAACCACTAAACGCACTATATTTTATACTTGTGACGCTATTAGGAATAGTGACGGAGATGAGGGATGAACAACCTTCAAACGCATCATCTCCTATGCTTGTTACACTGTTTGGGATGATGTATGTTGTTTCTTTTTTTCCTTCTGGATATCGCACTATAATGGTTTTATCCGCATTGAACAGAATCCCGTTTTCGGATGAATAGGAAAGATTGCCAGACTCTACTTGGATGTCGGTGAGAGAAGAACAATTGGAAAACACCCAATCACCTATGCTTATAACGCTGGTGGGGATGACGATGGATGTGAGAGAGGTACAATTAGAAAACGCTTGAATTCCTATGCTTGTAACGCTGGTGGAGATGATGACGGAAGTGAGAGAAGTACAACCGACAAACGCATTCATTCCTATGCTTGTGATGCTACGAGGGATGACGACGGAAGTGAGAGAGGTGCAATTAGAAAACGCATCACCTCCCACGCTTGTGATGGTGTAGATATTTCCATTATAAGTGACGGTACTAGGGATGGTGATAGCTCCTGAAAGGAAGGGATAAGCACCACCAATTGAATAAAATTCTTGTTGATAGGTTACTTCAACTTCAGTTTCGGAGAGGATGTTATAGCACAATTGGTCCACTTGGAAGTCATAAGCCCATGTCGTGAAAGACAAAATGGCTAAGAATAAAAGAGTAGATAATTTTCTCATAATTGCATTATTTTGTGTTATGGACGTAAAGGTACGATAATATTTTTGGTGGTACAAATGGAGATGAAAAGAGTTTTTTCGGATTTCTACTTTTCGGTGTTTGAGGAGGGATTGAAACGGAGGCTGAAAACTGCGCTACTGGATACCGCACTTCTGCGGTATGACGTTTAAAACGGACGCTGGAGACAAGGCTGGGACATTACCCCATTATGTCTAGACTGAGAAACGGACGCTCATGACCTTGCTTCTGGATTCCTCATTTCTGCGGGATGACATTAAGAGTGAGGGAAGGATGAAAGGAAAGCGACACTCTTGCGGTGAGGCAGGAATGTCGCTTTTTTGTGTGCCTGTTAGGGCTGGGTTATTTCTTTGCGTCTATTTGCTTGAGGAGCTCTTGGACGGCTGCTTTGAGCTGGGTGTCTTCGCCCTTGACTATGGTTTCGGGGGCGTTGAGGACGTAAACGTCGGGTTCGAGCTGGGTGTTTTCAAGATAGCTTCCGTCGGGCAGCTGATAGCCGACTACGGGTATGCCGAATATCATGGTTGGGTCTTGCATGCGTACCCAATTGACGCTGGTCATGGTTCCGGGAACAGGTGCTCCGACGAGGCTGCCGAGGTTGCGGTGCTTGTAGACCCATGGTGTGCCGTGGGCATTGGAATAGTTGGCTTCGCACTGGAGCATGATGGAGGGTTTGTTCCATCGGCGGCTTGGCATGTCGCATGCTTCGCGGCCACGTATGACTTGGGTGAAGTATTTCTGTCCGCTGAAGAGGATTTCGATGTCTTCGTGTAGGCGTCCACCGCCATTGAAGCGGGTGTCGATGACGATGCCTTCGCACTGGTTGTATTTGCCGAGTATGTCGGAATAGACGGTGCGGAAGCTGCCGTCGTCCATGGATTCGATGTGGACATAGCCGAGACGGCCGTTTGACCAGCGGCGCACGTCTTCGGCGCGCTGTTTAATCCAGCGGTCGTAGAGGAGGCCGGAGAATGTGCCGTTGGATATGGGGCGCACGACTTCTTCCCAACGTTCCTTGCTGGCTGGGTTGTAGAGGGATATGAGGACTTTCTTGCCTGTTTTTCCGTTGAGGAGCTGTGCATAGTCGGTGTTGGGTGTGATTTCGGTTCCGTCAATCTTTTCGATGATGGTGCCTTGGGTTACTTTGCTGCTCTTTCGGCTGAAAGGTCCTTTTTCGACTACTTCGGCTATGCGGAGTCCATTGCCGGTGTATTGCCAATCGTAGAGTAGTCCGAGATTGGCTGTCGGTTCGTCTGCTCCCGGTGCTGAATAGCGTCCGCCGGTGTGTGAGACGTTCAATTCGCCGAGCAATTCGCTCAACATTTCGGCGAAGTCGTAGTTGTTGTTGATGTGCGGGAGGAAGCGTCGGTAGTTTTCGACCATTGCGTCCCAATCGACTCCGTGCATGTTGGTTTGATAGAAACGTACCATTTCTTCACGATAGACGTGCTGTAGCATGTAGGCACGCTCTGCTGCAAGGTCCATCTTGACTGTTGCGTTGAAGGATATGGGTTTGAGTGCTTCGGATGAGGCATCCATTTTCTGCATGGTTCCGCTGCCCAATACGAAGATGTTTTTTCCTTCGGCATCTGCTATCAGGTTGGACCAACCGGCGTCCATTTTGTGGAGGAGTGATGTTTCGTGTTTGCGAAGGTCCATTTTCCACATGTCGTATCCGCTTTCGACTGCTGAGAGGTAGTAGAGTTTCTCTCCGTCCTTGGAGATGATGGCTGATGCGAGGTTGGATGAATAGGGTGTTAGACGTATGATGCGGTCTTGTATGCCTTCGAGTTCGACTATAATGTCTTTGGATTTTTCATTGTTTTCGTCGTTGGCTTCGTCTTTTTTCTTGGGGGCTTTTTTGTCTTTTTCGTTATCGTCTTTCTTTTCGGCTTCCTTTTTCTGTTCGTCTTCCAGTTCCTTGAGCAGTTCGTAGTCTTCCTTGCTGAGGCGGAATTTGTCGTATGCGTCCTGATTGAGGAATGCTATCATGACATCGTCGAGTGAGCCCCATGATGCGTGGTTGCGCATGCCGTATCGTTCGGTGAAGAAGATGATGGCATTTCCGTCCAACGCCCAGCGTGGCGAGCCGCTCATGTAGCCGCTGTTGGTGATGTTGACGAGTTGACCTTTTCCGTCGGCACTGATGATGGCGATGTCGGCATAGGGGTCGTGCTTGTTGGCGATGCAGGTGAGTGTGAACCATTTGCCGTCGGGCGACCAGGAATAGTCGAATCCTCCTGCGAGTGTGTACCATTTTGAGCCGTCGGTGATTTGGCGTACTTTTTTGCTTTCGCAGTTGTAAACCATGAGTTTGGTTCGGCTTTCGATGAATGCGATTTCCTTTCCATCGGGCGAGAATTGTGGTGCGAATCGGTCGATTTTTTCTGACGGGAGAAGTGGCTGTTCTTCGATTAAGGTTGCATTGGGGAAGTTGGGGTCTTTGTCACGCACGATTTTGGCTGTGTAGAGTCCGTAGTTGCCGTTGCGTTCGCTGGCATAGACCAGAGAGCGGTTGTCGGCTCCGAAGGAGATGCCGGATTCGGCCTGTGGTGTGTGGGTGATTTGCTTTGTGGTGCCGTATTCGACGGATGTGACAAAGACTTCTCCGCGTACGATAAAGGCGACTTGCTTGCCGTCGGGTGAGGGAACGGCTTCGGTTGCTCCGCGCGAATAGGTAAGTGTGGCGGGTTGGTTGTCGTCGTCGCGCGTAATGTCGATGGCGACTTTGGCCGGTTTGCCGCCCTGCATCTGGGTGTAGATTTCACCATTATAGGTATAGCAGAACTTTCCATCGGCTCCCATTGAAAGGAAGCGCACGGGATGGGTCTTGAAGTTGGTAACGGCCTCTACCTTGTCGGGCGCATTGAGCGGGAAACGATAGACGTTGAAGGTGCCGCCATTGCGTTCGCTGAGGAAATAGACTGTGGCTGCATCGGGTGCGAGTACAGGGTTGCGGTCTTCGCCTGCACGATTGGTAAGGTTGGTGTGCTTGGCGGTCTTGACGTCGTATTTCCAAATGTCGCGTGTGATGGAAGATGTGTGGTGTTTACGCCATTCGTCTTCAAATCCTTTCTTATCCTGATAAAGGAAGTATTCGCCATTGGGAGCATAGGAAAGCATTTCGGCCGGTGTGCCTAAAATCTGTTCTGTCTTGCCACCTGCTACGGATACGCGATAGAGCTCGCTCATGGCTGCCGTTGGATAGAGTGCACTTGTGGCAGGGTCTTGAATGGAAGCCGAGAAGAGGAGGTATTTACCGTCAGGCGAAAATGCGGAAGGGATTTCGGATGCGGAGTTGAAAGTGAGGCGCTTGGCTTCTCCACCATCAGCAGGCATAACGAAAAGGTCCATACTGCCATAGCGGTCGCTGGCAAAGGCAATCTGCTTGCCGTCGGGCGACCAAAGCGGATTTGCTTCGTAGGATTTCTGCGTGGTGAGCTGCTGGGCTTGTCCGCCTTCTGCATTGACTTTGTAAATGTCTCCTTTGTAAGTGAATACTATCTGCTTGCCGTCGGGCGAAATGCGTACATCGCGCATGAAAAGCGGTGTAGCGGCATGCATGAGGGTGACGGATGCCCCCAATGCGAGGGATAGAACTAATTTTTTCATATAATGTTTATTAGATTGTCTGCGGACAAAGATAGTGAAAGCCGAGCGCAGAGGCAAATGCAAAACGAAGTTTTGTAATTTGACTATGCCAAGGCGCATCCTGTCTTATTCAGAGATAGTGAAAGCGGAATGGAGATGCAAATGAGAAGGAATGTTTTCAATTTGGGATTGGGAGATGTAGGGATAATATGTCTGTTGGCAAAGAATATATTTCTATTGCGATGTGTTTTCCGCATTTCCGTTTTTCCGTGTTTCGGGAATTTTTTAAATAGTCGTCCCTTAAAAAGCCAATTTTTGCGAGATATTGTTCTGACGCATTATCTCGCATATTTTTTGGAGC
>CALUKG010000029.1 GCA_944321155.1 uncultured Bacteroidales bacterium
AGGTATCTGTTCACTCATATCTTTTTTATTGAACAAACAGATTACAAGCTATTATGTTCATGCAAAAAACATATCTTGCACAAAACAATTCAAAAAATAACCCATTAAACATGCCCCATAAACGGCATTTTCAATGTATCTTTGCATGATACCTATGAAAACAATGCATACGATAAGCAACGAAACACTACAGCAATACACTGACCTTCTCAAAAGCAATGAAAAGGTCACGCCCGATATTTACCTTGCATTGCTCTCACAACTCAACCCGCAGCAACAGGACTGGCTCCGACAACAAGCCGCACAAACTGCCGTTGGGCAATTCGGAAAAGGAATATATGTAAGAGCCCTTATTGAAATATCCAACTATTGCAAAAACAACTGCTATTACTGTGGCATCCGTTGCGCCAACACAACCATACAGCGCTACAGACTCACACAAGAACAAATCATAGAGGCATGTCAAAAAGCTAACCAGCTCGGCTTCAAAACCTTCGTACTGCAAGGAGGTGAAGACCCGCTGCAAGACGATGAATGGATGGTGCAACTCATCACAAACATCAAAACGCTTTTTCCGCAACATGCCATTACCCTCTCTATCGGAGAGCGTGACAAAGAGGCATACAGACGGTTCAAGCAAGCTGGTGCCGACCGCTTCCTGCTCCGCCACGAAACGTACAATTCGGAGCATTACGCCCAACTGCACCCTCATAACATGAGCCGCGACAACCGAATCAACTGTCTCCGCCAACTCAAGGAACTCGGTTACCAAACCGGCACAGGCATCATGGTGGGTTCGCCTTATCAAACCATGCAAGACATTGTCGAAGACATCTTGTTCATGGAGCAGCTCCAACCCGAAATGATTGGAATAGGCCCTTTCATTGCCACACCCAACACTCCTTTCGAACAGCAAGCCAGCGGCACGGTGGACCAAACCACCCTTCTGCTCGCCCTACTCCGTCTGCGTTTCCCCAAGGCACTCATTCCTGCCACAACGGCACTGACTGCCCTTGACGACCACGGCAGGGAAAAAGCCATTTTGAGCGGAGCCAATGTAATTATGCCCAACGTGTCGCCCCCTGACGCCAGGGAAAAATATGCCATATATACCAAAAAGAACATTTTCAGCGAAACGGCCGACGCCATTGCTGACATTCAAAACAGAGTAAACAACATCGGATACCATATCGACTGGACAAGAGGCGATTATCCGCTAACTATAAAACAACAAGACAACCATGTATAACCCACTTTCCAACAAAGCAGAAGAATTTATCTGCGACCACGAAATCAACAACACTATCCATTATGCCCGTGAGCATAAGGACAACAAACAATTGATAGAGGAGATTCTTGAAAAGGCCGCCCTGTGCAAGGGACTCACCCACCGTGAGGCGGCTCTCCTGCTTGAATGTGACGACCGGGAACTCAACGAAAAGACCTTTGAACTTGCCAAGGAAATCAAACAGAAATTCTACGGCAACCGCATCGTCATGTTCGCTCCGCTCTATCTGTCCAACTATTGCATCAACGGATGTGTCTATTGCCCCTATCACGCCAAAAACAAGACCATACACCGACGCAAACTTACACAGGCTGAAATCCGTCAGGAGGTCATTGCCTTGCAGGACATGGGGCACAAACGCCTAGCGCTCGAAGCCGGCGAAGACCCTAAAAACAATCCGATAGAGTACATTCTCGAGTGTATCAACACCATTTATTCCATCAAACATAAAAACGGTGCTATCAGAAGGGTAAATGTCAATATTGCTGCCACCACCGTGGAAAACTACAAGAAGCTCCACGAAGCAGGCATCGGTACCTACATCCTTTTCCAGGAAACCTATAATAAACAGAATTACGAAGCACTCCACCCGACCGGCCCGAAAAGTAATTATGCTTATCACACGGAAGCCATGGACAGAGCCATGCAAGGAGGAATTGACGATGTGGGCATCGGCGTTTTGTTCGGACTGGAAACCTATCTTTACGACTTTATCGGACTGCTCATGCACGCCGAACACCTTGAGGCAACATATGGCGTAGGTCCGCATACCATCAGTGTGCCACGTCTCTGCATGGCCGACGACATCAACACCGATGACTTCAAAAACTGCGTACCCGACCATATTTTCCACAAGATAGTGGCTGTATTGCGCATTGCCGTACCTTATACGGGTATGATTGTTTCCACCCGCGAGAGCCAAAAGAGCCGCGAAAAGGTGTTGAAACTGGGCATATCGCAAATCAGCGGTGGCTCACGTACCACTGTGGGCGGATATGTGGAAAACGAAACCGAATCAGAGCATTCTGCCCAATTTGACGTAACCGACCAACGCAGCTTGGACGATGTGGTCAATTGGTTGCTGCAACTCGGCTACATTCCCAGCTTCTGCACTGCCTGCTATCGTGCCGGACGCACAGGCGACCGCTTCATGTCACTGGTCAAGACCGGACAGATAGCCAATTGCTGTTCGCCCAATGCACTCATCACCCTGAAGGAATATCTTGAAGACTATGCTTCCGACGACACAAAAGCCAAAGGCATGGCCATGATAGAAAAGGAATTGGAGAAAATTCCTAATCCAACTGTGAAAGAACATGCACGTGACTATTTGATGAAAATCGAAAAAGGCGAAAGGGATTTCAGATTTTAACCCATACATATTCAAGAAATGAACAGCGAACCACGTTCCAATAGAATACATATTGCCCTCTTCGGAAGGTGCAACAGCGGAAAATCCACTTTGCTCAACGCAATGGCAGGTGAAGAAGTGTCCATTGTGTCACAACAGGCGGGCACGACTACCGATGTAGTCAGAAAGAACATCGAACTGCCTGAACTGGGGGCATGTGTATTGCTCGACACGGCCGGACTTGACGACAACAGTCTGCTCGCACAGCAACGCATTGCCCAAACACGCAAGGAACTCGAAAAGGCGGAAATCGGCATCCTCGTCATAGACAGCACTCAAACAGACCTCAGCATTGAAAAGGAATGGATGGAATATGCACGCAAGCGCAAACTGCCCTTCGTGGCTGTGCTCAACAAAGCCGACTGCTCTTCCATGACTGACCAGCAAATCAGCGAACAGCTCCAAGTGCAGCCCATACGCATTTCTGCACTCCATAAGGAAGGCATGGAAAACTTGTTCAAGGCGCTAACCACACTCTCCGTGCAGAAAGATACAATAGACGACCTCACCGGCAACCTCACCCAAGCGGGCGACACGGTGTTGCTCGTCATGCCGCAAGATAGTGAGGCTCCCAAAGGTCGCCTCATATTGCCACAGGTGCAAACCATCCGCCATTTGATTGACAAAGGGTGCATACCCATCTGTTGCACACCCGACACCATGCACACGGCCTTGCAGGCGCTCCAACAGCCACCCCAACTCATCATCACTGACTCGCAAGCGTTCAAGGCGGCTTATGAAAATTGCCCCGAACAGAGCAAACTGACCTCCTTTTCCATTCTCTTCGCCCGCTACAAGGGCGATATCAAGACCTTTGCACAAGGCGCCAACCGCCTGCAACAGCTCAATGAAAACGCACGCATACTCATTGCCGAGGCCTGTTCACACGTCCCCCAACAGGAAGACATAGGAAGAGTGAAGTTGCCCAACCTGCTCCGAAAAAAAATCGGAAACAACATCCATATCGACATTGTTTCCGGCAATAATTTTCCCGAGGATATCAGCTCCTACGATTTGATTATCCATTGCGGAGCCTGCATGTTTACCCGCCATCATGTGCTCAACCGCATCCGGCAAGCCGAAGAGCAACACATACCCATTACCAATTACGGCATTGCACTCGCTGCGCTCAACGGCATATTAAACAAAGTGGCACTACCCGAATAAGGGCAGTGCCTTTTCTTTTTCCTTTATTCTTCACCTATCTTGAATTCAAGGAAATTGGTTGCCATGCCGTCTGCCGCCTGTACAAGTCCCATCAGCGGACATTTGTTTTTCGCAGCGTTGTAGTTGCCTTTCAGGTCGTTCGATTGGAACGGCAAATCCCATGAACTCATGTGCCAGCGAATGGCCATAATTTCATCATCGCTCAAGTCCAGCCCCCACAATAGCAACAATATAACCGACTTCTCGCCATGTCCTAACGGGAAATTGCTGTAATCCACATTATAACCAGGCACGTCTTCCCACATCCCAAAACTGTTTTTCTGCTTCTTCACCACAGCCTTATATATATCCGCTTTGCACACATCATGCAACAGGGAGGCTATGATAACGCTGTCTTTCGGCAGATAATCCCTCATTTCTTCCCGTTCTGCCAGCAAGACCTCACGAAACTTCAATGCCACACGACATACATTCAGCGAGTGTTCCACTAGCCCACCCTCACAATTCAAATGAAAATTGCTGCTGGCCGGTGCCTTGAAAAAATCCGATTTCTCCAGTTCCTCAATCACATAGTCCATCCCGTCACGTTCCGTTGATTGCAGCAATGCAATAAATTCCTTTTTCGCATCCATACTTATATTCTTCCTTACATTTTTTGCAAAAGTAGTGAAAGGCAACTGGAGAACAAAATTTTTCCCTAATGGTCATACCACAGAAATGCAGTCGTCATCCCGCACTCCGATGCGGGGTCTTCTCGCACTCGCACGTCATTTTTTCACTTCCACTTTTCCTATTTTCACAGCATCCGCTTCACCTGTCATACCGCAGAAATGCGGTATCCAGAAGCATAGGATAATAGCATCCGTTTCAAACGCAAAAAACAAACGCCTATACAAGAAAAACCACATTCCCAAACACCACTTAAAAAATCATTTTGCTAGTTTATGTATGTTTTTAACAGCCAAACATTGCACAAACAAAACAAATCATTTACTTTTGCACAACAAAAATCTTTTAAGGTATAAAAAACGAATAAGTCCTCTTTTTCAGGAGACGACATGATTATTTGCTGGTTATGAGTATTATCACATCCATAATGTGCCGTAAATTTAGTTTGTGTGTCATGCATAGACCTCTAACTGTCGGCTCAGCTCGATGCTCAAAACCAGCCATAAAAGCCAATAAAAGAACAAGAAGCCATCGGAATCTGCTCTCGCAAGACAAATTCCGGTGGCTTCTTCTTTAGCAATATCACCAACAAACTAAAAGTAACAACAATGAGTACACTACGTTTTAAAGCAGTGGAAGAAGCTTTCAAGAAAAAAGCTTTGCCCGTCGAGGCGCCTTCAAAATTCATTTCCGATTTTTACGGAAAGTATGTGTTTACCACTTCGACCATGTCCAAATACTTGTCGAAGGATGTAATGGACGCTATACAAAAAGCAGTGGAACAAGGTGAAACATTGGACAGGAGTGTAGCCGATGCAGTGGCAGCCGGCATGAAAAACTGGGCCATGAAATTGGGAGCCACCCATTATACACACTGGTTCCAACCGCTTACCGACGGCACAGCTCAAAAACACGACTCTTTCATTGAATATGCAGGTGCTCCAGGTGAAGCTGTCATTGAGGAATTCTCTGGAAAACTCCTTGCACAACAAGAACCCGATGCATCTTCCTTCCCTAATGGAGGCATCAGAAGCACATTCGAAGCAAGAGGCTACACCGCATGGGATCCCTCTTCGCCAGCCTTTGTCATCGACGATACACTTTGTATCCCTACCATATTCATTTCCTATACAGGTGAATCGCTCGACTTCAAGGCTCCGTTGCTCAAATCCATCAATGCAGTCAACAAAGCGGCAACTGCCGTATGCCAATATTTTGACAAAAAGGTAAAACGCGTTTATTCCTATCTCGGATGGGAACAGGAATACTTCCTGGTGGATGAAAGCCTTTATGCTACACGTCCCGACCTTGCTCTCACCGGCAGAACATTGCTCGGACACGAATCAGCCAAAAACCAACAGCTTGAAGACCACTATTTCGGCTCTATTCCAAGCCGCGTTTCCGCTTTCATGAAAGATTTGGAATTTGAAGGATACAAATACGGAATACCTTTGAAAACCCGTCACAACGAGGTTGCCCCCAACCAGTTTGAGTTGGCACCTATCTATGGTGAAACCAACCTGGCCGTTGACCAAAACCTCCTCATCATGTCACTGATGAAAAGAGTAGCACGCCGCCACGGGTTCAGAGTATTGCTCCACGAAAAACCATTTGCAGGAATCAACGGTTCCGGCAAACACAACAACTGGTCACTCGGTACGGATACGGGTGTAGGATTGTTCACTCCTGGCAAGACTCCAGAAGAAAACCTCCAATTCATCACCTTCCTGGTCAATGCCCTTATGGCCGTGTATAAAAACAATGCACTCCTCAAAGCTTCTATCATCAGCGCCACCAACGCTCACCGTTTGGGCGCCAACGAAGCACCTCCTGCCATTATTTCCGCTTTCCTCGGCACTCAAATCAACGCAGTGCTCGACAAATTGGAAAACAGCACCAAGGAAGAAGCCATACTCATGGACAGTAAAAAGCGCCTCAGCCTCGGCATTGCCCATATCCCTGAAGTGCTTATTGACAATACCGACCGCAACCGTACTTCACCTTTTGCTTTCACCGGCAACCGTTTCGAGTTCCGTGCCGTCGGTTCTTCAGCCAACTGCTCCACAGCCATGATTGTGCTCAATACCGCCATGGCAGCCCAGTTGAACGACTTCAAGACCAAAGTGGACGAAAAAATCAGCCAAGGCGAATCCAAACAGCAAGCTATTTTTGAAGTGCTCAAAAGCTATATCAAGGAATCAAAACCTATCCGCTTCGACGGCAACGGATATAGTGACGAATGGAAAATTGAAGCATTACGCCGCGGATTGGATTGCGAATCAAGTGTGCCCAAAATGATCAAGGCCTACACAACTCCTGAAAGTATCCGAATGTTTGAATCCATGGGTGTAATGACAGAAAAGGAACTTTACGCGCGTAACGAAGTGAAATGGGAAATGTACACCAAGAAAGTACAGATTGAAGCCCGTGTACTCGGTGACTTGGCTGTCAACCACGTGATACCTATCGCCACCCGTTACCAGTCTTTGCTGCTTGACAACCTCTACAAAATCAAATCCGTTTACCCAGAAGACCTTGCCAACGAGTTGTCAAGAATGGACAAATCATTGGTAGAAGAGATTGCCCGCCACGTATGGGCCATCAAGACCAATGTGGACGAAATGATTGAAGCACGCAAAGTGGCCAACCGTATTGAAAAAGAATATGAAAAGGCGGTTGCCTACCACGACCAGGTATTGCCTTATTTCGATGTTATCCGCTACCATGCCGACAAACTCGAGCTCATTGTAGATGACGAAATGTGGACATTGCCTAAATACAGAGAACTGCTCTTTGTCCGCTAAACACGCTACTGATAGGCTGTTAATCAGCCTTCCAATAAAAAAGGGGTTGTATCAATTGATACGCCCCCTTTAAAGTATTAATAAAATGATTTTATATTATATATCTGCATTCAGCATGCTTATCTCACGGAGTTTTTGCGCCACAATAATCTTGGCCTCATTATAGCCCAAATCAAAAATCTCATGTGATTTTTCCACTTCAAATGTATCATAGTCGCCCATATCAGGTGGCTCAATAAGCAAATCACACAATTCCTTGTCGTGTATGATATTGGCCTTGAACATGAAATGATAACAGCGCATGGCCACATTCATGATGCTCATTTTATATTGGTCGGCAACCAGCGGACTGGCATTCACACCAATCAGATACTCACATTCATTGCGGATGGTCGATACAGGGAAATTCTTGAACACACCACCGTCCACATAATTCACGCCATCAATATTACGGGGCGTAAACAACACCGGCACACTGCACGACGCCGCCACACATTCCACCAGATTGCCCGAAGTGAAAGTAACACTCCGTCCGTGGTCCAAGTCGGTAGCCACAATGCGCAAAGGAATCTTCAGGTCCTCAATCCGTTTGGCGCGAAGCGTGCTCTTCAGGAATTTCACAAAAGGGTCAATACGGAAAAATCCTCCTGCTGGAATACGGATTTGTGTCCACTCACGGAAACTGACATCGTCAAACAACTCCTTGATTTCATCTGGCGTGTAGCCGTCAGCATACAATGCGCCAACAATAGAGCCCGCACTCACGCCCGAAAGCACCTCGGGCTTCAGGCCCAATTCATCCAAACCTTTCAGCACTCCCGCATGGCATAATCCTTTAATGCCTCCCCCACTCAATGCAATACCCAATCGATAGGGTCTATGCTGTATCAATTTATTTACTGTCATAACAAACAATTGTTTTCCACAAAGATAACACGAGAATAGAAAACAAGCAAACAAAAACAGCATTTTATATCCAATTGGGCATACTACCCTTATATACCTTGAAAAAACAGCCAAAAATATCCCAATAACAATTTCAGAATCAATGAAGGTAATGCCAGTTGGCTATTCTGCCATTTTTTCGTACCTTCGCAAGTCTTTAATTAGCATACAATGGAAGAAATAATTCGTATTGACATACCCGCCGTATTGAAGTCGAAAGCCCCCAATAAACGTGTTCCGAAGTTTCTGGTCAACTATCTGAAAAAGATTGTGCATCAGGATGAAATCAACCACTTCTTTGAAACACATCCGGGATGCAAGGACTTTGATTTTCTGGCGGCCACATTAGACTATTTTCAAGTGGACTGGTCGGTCGAGGGCGAAGAAAACCTGCCCACTGACGGCAAACAGTACATCTTTGTCAGCAACCACCCCTTAGGAGGCATGGACGGCATGGTATTGGCCCTCATTTTAGGAAGAAAATACAACGGAAAAATACGTGTACTCATCAATGATTTGCTGATGAATCTGAAGCCCTTGCAAGGCATTTTTGTACCGGTAAACAAAACCGGCGCACAATCCAAAAAGAACGTTCATCTGGTGGATGCCGCATACGAATCAGACAATCATCTGCTGTCTTTCCCTGCCGGTGCATGTTCCAGAAAGCAGAAAGGCGGCATCATTGCCGATTGGGAATGGAAAAAGAATTTCATTGCCAAATCCATCCAATACCAGCGTGATGTAGTGCCCATCTATTTCGAAGGCCGCAATTCCAATTTCTATTACAACCTTTCGCGCATCCGTTTGGCATTGGGCATCAAGTTGAATCTGGAGTTGTTCTATCTGGCAGATGAAATGTTCAGACAGCGCGGCAAACATTTCACCATTCGTTTTGGCAAACCTATCCCCTGGCAAACCTTCGACAAAACACGTAAGCCACAGGAATGGGCACAATGGGTAAAAGCCCAAAGTTATGCCATGCGAAAAGGCTAAGCCTTGCATCATACATATTCTGACATACCTTAAAGGGTTGTATCAAATGAATCTTTTGACACAGCCCTTTTTTATATATTCGCCACTCAAAAAAGAGAGCAACCGCCCCGCTTGGGATGGTTGCTCTTTTACTGTGCGATTGAACACCGCTATTATTTCATTTTGCCTTGTTCAAGCATCAAAGTGTGGGTTGGCAGGTCACAAACCTCTGCCGGTCCGAAATATTGGATAGGACCTGGATAAATATAAGTCTGTGAGTAGCTTGCCCAGTCATCACGGTGAGCAACATAATATTTGAATGGTGCTCCGTCAAGACGAACCAAAGCCTTTTGGATAACTGGTTTCATCTTACCGTTACGACGTTCCATGTTCATCATCATCGTAATAGGCACACCACCTGCAATCCATTGTTCAGCAGGAGCAGTCAGATTACGTACAGATGACATATAGCCGGTTTTTCCTTCAGAAATCAGCACGGCAGCCGTATAACCCAAAGAATAGCAATAGTCAGCATCAAAGTTTGATGGGATGGCGCAACGTCCTTCATATCCGAAGAAGTGGCTGATAGTAGAGAATTTTCCTTTGTAAACGCCTTCACCTTTGAGGATAGCCAATTTCTTGGCAGCCATTTCGATAAGCAGTTTTTCTGTTTCGATAAGTGACACTTGTACGTTTCCGTGAGGGTCGCGGTCCAGCGTCAACTGACGGGCAATACCCTTAGGAAGGTCAGAATATACCACGCGGCTTTCTGGAGTAAGTTTAGCCTTCACATATTGGCGTTTTTCGTCATTGGTTTCCAATGCATTGAATTCTTCGTTGTCAGCCAAGAGGTCGTTGAGTTCGGCAATCAGTTTCTTCATAGCCGGAATAAACTCGATCAGACCTTCTGGAATCAATACCGTACCGAAGTTCAAGCCATGGTTAGCGCGGTCAACCACTACTTTTACGATGTAATCAACCACATCATTCAAAGTCATATTCTTGGCTTCCACTTCTTCTGACACGATGCAAATGTTTGGTTGGCTCTGCAATGCGCATTCCAAAGTGATATGAGAAGCAGAACGACCCATCAAGCGGATAAAGTGCCAATATTTCTTTGCAGAATTGGCATCACGCTGAATGTTACCAATCAATTCTGAATATACCTTGCAGGCAGTGTCAAATCCGAATGAAGTTTCAATCATGTCGTTCTTCAAGTCACCGTCAATGGTTTTCGGGCAACCGATTACTTGAATGCCGGTCTTTTTCTTCAGATAATATTCAGCCAATACACAAGCGTTGGTATTGGAGTCGTCACCACCGATAATAACGATAGCCTTGATTCCCAGTTCCTGACAAATTTCAATACCCTTGTCAAACTGTTCAGTTTCTTCCAGTTTGGTACGTCCTGAACCGATAATGTCGAAACCACCTGTATTTCTGTAATCATCAACAATATCCTTGGTCAATTCAATGTATTTGTGGTCAACCAGCCCGCTAGGACCACCCAAGAAACCAAAAAGACGGTTATTGGGATTGAGTTTTTTCAGTCCGTCAAAAAGGCCAGATATTACATTGTGTCCACCAGGTGCCTGTCCACCTGAAAGGATTACACCTACATTTACTTGTGGATATTCTTTGCGTTCACCTTCCTTAAAAGTTACCAAAGGCATCCCATAAGTGTTAGGGAAGAGTTTTTGAATGTCCTCTTGGTCTGCTACTGATTGGGTAGCTTCTCCTTCCACGAGGAGCACATCTTTTTTAAACACGCCGGGCAATTTGGGTTGATAGCTCGAGCGTGCAATTTGCAACGGGCTTTTTTCCATACCTTAAAAAGTTAATTAGTTTGAGTGAAATAATCTGCTGCAAAGGTACTAATTTTCAGCTTTTGGGGCAAGTTTCTTTTCACTTATTATAACGGGTTGGCTACAATTGGCTTTCCATTTGTCCATATAGTCAAAAAACAGCGATGCATTGTTGATTGGATTGCCTATCTCTTTCATTGACACGGTGGTCAAGTAAAAACGTGTAGGAGACGCCGGGCTATTTGAAAAGAACAACAGATTGTTCACCTTGTCCTGCGCCTGACGTATCGCTTTCCCTTGTAGCATATACACAGCAATTCCCACTGTTTCCTTGGCATATTTCACCGTATCGTTTACGGGCCAGTCCGTTCCCCAAGCACCCACCATATCGGCAGATTCATACAATTCAGCACCCTTAATTTTCTGTACACCCGTTACCAGTGTATCGACCGGCACAGAGGTAAACACATCCACTTGGCAATCACGATGGCGGGCATACATCGTATAGCGCACCGTCATGTCAATCGACTTGTTTTCATATTTCCATCCCTCGATGCTTATCTCACATATCGTGCGCAAAGGTCCTTGTGAAACAATGCGTTGCGTTCTTTTGGCAAATTCGGTCAAGTGCACCGACTTCTTTCCGTTCCATGGCTTCACAGCCCCCACTCCAACGCTCCCGCTTACACGCAGCACATCATCACCGAATCCGGCAGCCAGTTGTTCGTCATTCGGATACCAGCGGCAAGCCTCCAGTTCCAACTGGCGTTTCTTTTTGCCATACACGTCAATGGTCTGTTTGTTGTCAAAATAGATGCGATAGGCCATAATGTCCGATTCCCAAGCCACTCCGTGGTGGTGCATCTGGTTATACATGTCGTTTTTGGTCGATGAAGCCTCCGTTACAGGATACATCGTTTTCTTTTCCTTGTCTTTCCGCCACATCTGAGCGTTCACCTCTCGCGGAAATTCTTTCCGTTTGCTGTCTGGAATGGTTTTTACCGTCACTTTCCGTGTTTCGTTGGAACCAAGGTCCACCAAAAATGCAATTTCATCAGCCACACCATCCCCGTTCAGGTCATCCAGTTGGGAACATATCTGCTCCTTGCCCAGAAATACCGCCAATTGTGCGCGTTGCTCCGGTTTGATTTGCTCATACTCATCCAGTTGCAGCACGACTGGTTCATCCGTTTTTTCCAAATTTGTCGGGTTGGTAAGATAAATGTTGAAAGATGCCGCCATAAGGCATTGAGGCAGCAGCATAGCCATTGCCAAAAAATGTTTCTTGTTCATTTTTCCACTAATCTATAAGTTATCAGCTACAAAAGTAGCAAATGCTACCCACAACGGCAAATCACCCGCCTCCCCTGCTCCACTACCACATGGGACAATATGACCGAACTTGCCTTTTTTCGCTCACCTTTACCGCTCCAATTATCTGCCATTTTTACACAACACATCTCATTATCAATTATTTATATGTCATTTTGTCTTATATTTCGCATTGGTGCACATTTTGCCAAACCACTATCGCACGTCCATGGCACAACAGCCAGGCGGGCCAATTAAAAAGAATAATAACAAACATAAACCAATATAAGAACTATGAATTTCAATGCATTTACCATTAAAGCGCAAGAAGCCGTACAAGGTGCGGTGAACATTGCACAACGCAACCAGAATCAGGCCATCGAACCTGTTCACATTCTGCGTTCGCTGTTCGATGCGGGTGAAGATGTAATGCACTTTCTGTGTAACAAAACCGGCATACGTAGCGAACAAGTATGTGCCGCACTCGATAGCGTGATTAACGGATTGCCGAAAGTAAGCGGCGGAGAGCCCTATTTGAGCGGCGACGCCAACAAAGCCCTCCAGAAAGCCGAAGATATGTCCAAAAAGGACGGAGACGAATATGTATCCATCGAATACATACTGCTTGCCCTATTGACCGAAAAGAGCCAGGCATCACAGATATTGAAAGATGCAGGCATGAACGAAAAGGAATTGCGCATGGCCATCAGCGAATTGCGTAAAGGAAGCAAGGTAACCCAGCAGACCGCTGAAGACACCTACCAATCCTTGAGCAAATATGCCATCAACCTGAACGAGAAAGCCCGTTCCGGCAAATTGGACCCTGTTATCGGTCGTGACGAGGAAATCAGGCGTGTATTGCAGATTTTGAGCCGTCGTACCAAAAACAACCCTATCCTGATTGGTGAACCGGGTACTGGTAAGACCGCCATCGCCGAAGGGCTTGCCCATCGTATTGTGCGCGGTGATGTGCCGGAAAACCTGAAATCCAAACAAATCTTCAGCTTGGATATGGGTGCACTGATTGCCGGTGCAAAATACAAAGGTGAGTTTGAGGAAAGGTTGAAATCAGTAGTCAACGAAGTCATCAAGTCTGACGGTGAAATCATCCTTTTCATCGATGAAATCCACACCTTGGTAGGAGCCGGTAAGAGTGACGGTGCCATGGATGCCGCCAATATTTTGAAACCAGCCCTGGCACGTGGTGAGTTGAGAGCTATCGGTGCCACCACCCTTGACGAATATCAGAAATACTTCGAAAAGGATAAAGCGTTGGAACGTCGTTTCCAAACGGTTATGGTAGACGAGCCTGATGAGGCCAGCACCATTTCCATTCTGCGTGGATTGAAGGAACGTTACGAAAACCACCACAAAGTGCGTATCAAAGACGACGCCCTTATTGCTGCAGTTGAGTTGTCGAGCCGTTACATCACCGACCGTTTCCTGCCCGATAAGGCTATCGACCTGATGGATGAGGCCGCTGCCCGACTCCGTCTGGAAGTTGACTCCGTGCCGGAAGAATTGGACAACGTAGAACGTAACATCAAACAGTTGGAAATTGAACGTGAAGCCATCAAACGTGAAAACGATACCGCCAAACTGGATGCGCTCAACAAGGAGATTGCTGAACTCAAGGAGCAAAGCAAGGGTATGAGAGCACAATGGAAGAGCGAAAAAGAGCTTATCGACAAGATTCAGCAATCTAAGATTGACATCGAGCAACTGAAATACGAAGCCGACCGTGCTGAACGTGAAGGTGATTACGGTAAAGTGGCTGAAATCAGGTACGGACGTATCAAGGAAGCTGAGCGCAGCATTGCAGAAAACAAGGAAAAGCTGTCCGTTATGCAACATGGCAAAGCCATGATTAAGGAGGAAGTCGATGCCGACGATATTGCCGACGTAGTGAGCAAATGGACGGGCATACCTGTTAGCAAAATGATGCAGAGCGAAAAGGACAAGCTGCTCCATTTGGAAGAAGAATTACACAAACGTGTCATTGGTCAGGACGAGGCCATCACCGCCATAGCCGATGCAGTGCGTCGTAGCCGTGCCGGATTGCAAGACCCGAAACGTCCTATCGGTTCCTTCATCTTCCTCGGTACTACCGGTGTGGGTAAAACAGAATTGGCCAAGGCGTTGGCAGAATACCTGTTTGACGATGAGAACATGATGACGCGTATTGATATGAGCGAATATCAGGAAAAATTCAGCGCCACCCGACTCATCGGAGCTCCTCCGGGATATGTAGGATATGACGAAGGCGGACAGTTGACCGAAGCCATCCGTAGGAAACCTTACAGCGTCGTTTTGTTCGATGAAATCGAGAAAGCACACCCTGATGTATTCAATGTGCTGCTGCAAGTGCTTGACGACGGACGTCTGACCGACAACAAAGGCCGTACAGTCAACTTCAAGAACACCATTATCATCATGACCTCCAACTTGGGTTCACAATTGATAAGGGAACGTTTTGAAGGCATCACCGACAGTAACCGCACTGAGGTGATTGAAAAGACCAAACAAGAGGTATTTGAATTGTTGAAGCAAACCATCCGTCCGGAATTCCTTAACCGTATTGACGAGTTGATTATGTTTACTCCGCTTACCGAAAACGAGATTGAACAGATTGTCAAATTGCAGATTGAGCACATCAAAAAGCAATTGGCTCACAACGGTGTTCATTTGGAAGTTAGCCCGGCAGCCGTACGCTTCATTGCAGAAAAAGGTTACGACCCGCAGTTTGGTGCCCGTCCGGTAAAACGTGTCATCCAACACTATGTGCTCAATGAATTGTCAAAAGCAATCATCTCACAAAGTGTCAACACGCAAAGACCTATCCGCATCGACACCAAAGGCGATGGTTTGGGATTTGAAAACTAACATGAGAGAGAGTAAATAATTAGTGTAAACGGGATTGTCATCGTAATGATGGCAGTCCCGTTTTTTTGTGTGTTAGAATTTGTAAGTGATGGGGATTTACTATAACTACTGAATTTTGCCAAATAACTGAACGAAATTAAGCTATTCAACTGAATAGCAGTCAATTAGCTGCTACTGCAATAAAATTAGGACAAAGATTAAGAACTTAAACATATACAGTCTATTATTTGAAACATTTTTGTGTACGAGACTTGAAAATATATATAGAATGTCCATATGTGATTATAGAAACAAAATTTTCTACCATAAAAAAGGCGAGACATTAATGTCCCGCCTTAAATGATCACAACGGAATAATCCTTATTGTGAGTTCCTTCAAAAATAGTATGGCAAAGTTACAATAAAATTATCGAAGAAACAAATTTTGTGCTGATTTTTTTCTATCTTTGTCCCTATATATAAAATTAAATATTACCATGAAGAAAATATTAGGTCTAGATTTGGGCACTAACAGTATTGGTTGGGCCGTTGTGAATGCCTCCACAAACGATAATAATGAGCTTATCTACAACAACATAGAAGCGGCAGGGAGCAGAATTATCCCTATGGATGCTGCATTGCTAAGCGATTTTGAGAAAGGAAACTCCATTTCACAGACAGGTGAAAGAACAAAAGCAAGAGGTATGCGCCGTCTACATGAACGTCATCTCTTAAGAAGAGAAAGATTATTAAGAGTATTAAATCTACTTGGGTTTCTTCCTGAACATTTTGCTACACAAATAGACCGCTACGGAAAATTCACAAATGAAAACGAGCCCAAAATTGCCTGGAAAAAGAATGATAAGAACCAATGGGAATTCCTATTTAAGGATTCTTTCATGGAAATGTTAAATGATTTCCACCAACAACACCCTGAATTTGATTCTGATGGCAGAAAAATTCCTTACGATTGGACTATATATTATTTGAGAAAAAAAGCACTTACAGAAAAAATATCCAAACAAGAATTAGCTTGGATACTTCTTTCATTCAATCAAAAAAGAGGATATTTCCAATTAAGAGGAGAAGATGAAACGAATGATGATAACATTAGCATTATCACATCAAAGATTCTTGAAGTCAACAAAAAAGAGAAAGACACAAAAAGCAATAAATATTGGTATGAAGTTATTTTGGAAAATGGTCGAAGTTACAAAGCAACATTTTTCAATGACATCAGTTTTTGGCAAGGCACAACTAGAGATTTTCTTCTGAAAACAAAAAAACTGAAAGACGGAAATATCAAAGAAGAAATTTCCTATATGCCCACATTCGAAGAAATCGAAACGATGAGCGAAGAGCAGAAGAATAAAATGTATGCCAAGATTAAACTCAAAACAGAGAAAACAATAAACGATTCCGGTAAAACTGTAGGGAGTTATATCTATGAATACCTGCTTAAAATGCCCGAACAAAAAATTAGAGGAAAACTTATTCGAACTATTGAACGCAAATTTTATCGCAAAGAGTTACAACTGATTCTCAAGAAGCAAACAGATTTCCATCCTGAATTATCTGATAGGAATCTGTATGAGGATTGTTTGCACACATTGTATACAAATAATGAGGCGTTCAGAAATAGCATATCCAACCGAGACTTTTGTTATCTATTTACCGATGACATTATATTCTATCAGAGACCATTAAAAAGCAAGAAATCACTGATTAGTAATTGTCCATACGAAGAAAGGACATATATATCGGATAAACAAGAACGCATAACGATACCGGTTAAATGTATTGCCAAATCACACCCATTATTTCAAGAATTCAGATTATGGCAATTCATATCCAACTTGCGAATATACGAAAAAGAGAGAAAGATTATCGACGAGAAAGGAATAAGTAAAATTGAAACAAATATAGATGTCACATCTACTTTTCTTTCAACGGTCAATGATTACGTTCGACTTTTTATTTGGCTCAACAATAGGAGTACAATTAAACAGGATACATTATTTTATGACTTTTTCAAACTACCTAAAAAGAGAAACAACAATGAACTGCCTTATAGGTGGAATTATGTAGAAGAAAAAGAATATCCATGTAATGAAACACGCGCTACCTTACTCAATCATTTCAAAAAGGCAAAAATTGAGCAGGCTGATATAGTGTTGGTTTCAATTGGACATCGTATCTTTCAAGAAGAAATCGAAAGACTCAGTAACAACTGTAATTGTCAAACAGACAACCTAAAAAAGGACAACATACTACATCTACTAAACGAAGCAACCAACGCCTACGACTTGGCTAAGAAAAACGATTTTTTCATTGCCCAAAAAGCAGAAACAGCTATATGGCACATATTGTATTCTGTCAATACCAAAACAGAATTGGAGATTGCTCTAAAGAAATTTGCTGATAAACACCAACTGCCAAATGGTTTTATAGACGCTTTCACCAATGTACCTCCATTCAAAAAAGACTATGGTTCTTATTCTGAGAAGGCCATTAGACGCCTGTTACCTCTCGTGAGAATAGGAGATTTTTGGAATGAGGCAGCAATAGACAAAGCTACACATGAACGAATCGATAAAATCATGACAGGAGAGTGTGATGACAAAATCAAAATTCGTGTCAGAGAGAAAGCCATAAATATGAATAGTATAGAATGTTATCAAGGATTACCATTATGGCTTGCCTGTTATATTGTATATGACCGTCATTCAGAAGCGAAGGAAATATGCAAATGGAATTCACCAAATGACATAGAACAATATCTAAAGACTTTTAAACAACACTCTCTACACAATCCGATTGTTGAACAGATTGTTCTGGAAACTTTGAGAGTTGTAAGAGATATATGGATGCAAGTTGGCCAAATAGATGAAATACATTTGGAATTAGGGAGAAACATAAAAGAACCAGCTGAAAGCAGAAAAATAATAACCCAGAATATTTTGAAAAATGAAAACAGGAACATCCGTATAAAAGCTATGTTGATGGAGTTTGCTGACCCCACATACAATATTGATAATGTTATTTCCACCTCTCCCTCACAATTCGAAATACTGAAAATATATGAGGATACCGTACTTTCCAATACTAGCACAATACCAGAAGACATCAATAATATATTGAAAAAATGGAGCGATTCACAAAAGATGCCTGATAAGGCTGAACTTCAACGCTACAAATTATGGTTGGATCAACAATATCGCTCTCCATATACAGGCAGAAACATTCCGTTGGGAAAATTATTCACATCTGAATATGAAATAGAACATATCATCCCACAATCACGCTACTTTGATAATTCATATAGCAATAAAGTCATTTGTGAAGCTTCAGTCAACAAATTAAAGGACAGACAACTAGGATATGAATTCATACAAAATCACCATGGTGAAATTGTAGACGGAGATATAAAAATCTTATCGGTTGAAGATTATGAAAAGCTGGTGAAGGAGACTTACGGAAATAATCCAACAAAAATGAAAAAACTATTATTAGAAGATATTCCTGACCAGTTTATTGAAAGGCAATTAAATGACACACGCTACATTAGCAAATTTATCAAGTCATTGTTATCCAATATAGTAAGAGAAGAACACAATGGTGATTTGGAGCAAGAAAGTACCTCGAAAAATCTCATTGTTTGCACTGGAGGAGTAACAGATTACCTCAAAAAAGACTGGGGTATCAATGATGTATGGAACAGAATTATACTACCACGATTCGAAAGAATGAACAAATTGACAAACGACACAAAATATACGACCATTAGCAGAAATGGTCATATTATACCATGCGTTCCTTTCGAATTGGAAAAAGGTTTCAATAAGAAAAGATTGGATCATAGGCACCATGCCATGGATGCCATTGTCATTGCATGCACAACAAGAGAACATGTCAATCTGATTAATAATGAAGCTGCAAAATCAAGCAACAGAGCTAACCGATATCAGCTCTCACGTAAGCTCAGAAGATATGAAACTTATATTAAAGATGGCAAAGAACAGAAAGCCGCCAAAGAATTTCTCAAACCATGGGATAGCTTTACAAGTGATGTACAACACGTACTTGAAAATATAATTGTAAGTTTCAAGCAGAATCTGCGGGTTATTAATAAAACAAGTAATCATTTCCAACGTTATGTTGATGGCAAGAAAAAATTATGCCTGCAAGAAGGTGAAAATCTTGCTATCAGAAAATCATTACATAAAGATACTGTTTACGGAGAGGTTAACCTAAGAAAAATCAGAGAAGTGAAATTATCTATAGCCCTGAAAGACATTTCACGCATCGTAGAAAAAGATCTGAAACGCAAATTAGTGGAATTGGTTCAACTAAATTACACAGAAAAACAAATCAAGACCTATTTGATAGACAACAAGGAAACCTGGAATGATATCAACCCTGACAAAATAAAAGTATATTACTTTACTAAAGAAACAAAAGACAGATTTTTTGCGACTCGCAAACCTATAGACTCAAGCTTCAATGAAAAGAAAATAAAAGAGCAAATTACTGATACAGCCATACAAAAAATAATGCTTGCGCATTTGGCAAATTATCAGAACGATGCTACACGTGCATTCTCACCTGAAGGCATTGAAGAGATGAATAGAAATATTCAAGCTCTCAATAACAATCAACCACACCAACCCATACGAAAAGTACGTATATATGAAAAGGCAGAAAAATTTGCGGTTGGAACAACAGGAAACAAAAAATATAAATTTGTTGAAGCAGCTAAAGGAACCAATTTATACTTTGGTGTCTACAAAAATAGTGATGGCGCTAGAACATTTGATACTATCCCACTCAATATAGTCATTGACAGACAAAAACAGGGGTTACCAAGTATACCAGAAAAAAACGAAGACAACGATGAGCTATTATTTGGATTGTCACCTAACGACTTGGTTTATGTACCTACAAAAGAAGAAATTGAAAACAAACAGATTGAAACAATTGATAGGAATAGGATATATAAGATTGTGAGTTTTACAGGAAAAAGACTCTTTGCGATACCCAACTATATCAGTAATGTCATTGTTGATAAAGTTGAATACAATCAACTTAACAAAATAGAGTTGACAGACGAACGGATTTCTATCAAAGAACACTGTATTCCAATTAAAATAGACAGAATTGGAAATTTTAAGATGTTATTATGATTAAGCGCACGCTCTATTTTGGCAATCCTGCTTATTTGTCGGTACACAATCGTCAACTATGTATACGCAAGCCCGAGGAAGATACAGAAACAACCATTCCAATAGAAGATATAGGAGTGGTTGTATTGGACCATCCCCAAATTACATTGACGCATAGTGTAACAGAGGCATTGCTAGAAGAAAATGCAGCATTAATCACTTGCGACAAGAAGCATTTGCCTGTTGGTCTATTGCTCCCATTATGTGGCAATACAACACAAACGGAACGGATGCGCGAACAATTAAATGCCAGCCAACCACTGAAAAAACAGCTATGGCAACAGACTGTGTCTGCCAAAATCAATAACCAAGCCTGTTTATTGGAAAAACGGGGTGTGATTGCCAAAAACATGCGTGCTTGGGCAAAAAACGTCAAAAGTGGAGATGCTGAAAATCTGGAAGGGCGTGCAGCCGCCTATTATTGGAAAAATGCATTCCCCTCCCTACCCGATTTTACCCGAGAGCGGGAGGGAATATTTCCCAATTCCGTGCTAAACTATGGCTATGCACTTTTGCGTGGAATTGCAGCCCGCGCTTTAGTTAGCAGTGGATTACTACCTACATTTGGCATTTTCCACCGCAATAAATACAATGCCTACTGTTTGGCAGATGATGTTATGGAACCTTACAGACCATACATAGATGCTTTGGTAATGCAACTATACGAAGAAGGTTTGTGTGGAGAGGAAATTGACAAAACCACCAAAATAAAACTGCTACAAATACCCGTATTAGACGTAGAAATAAATGGCAAGCGCAGTCCATTAATGGTGGCTATGACCACAACTACTGCGTCTTTGCAAAAATGTTATGCTGGTGAAGCACGCAGAATCATTTACCCGGAAATGAAATAGATATGCAACGACTGAACGAATACAGAATTATGTGGATAATGGTGTTTTTTGATTTGCCCACAGAAAGCAAGAAAGACAAAAAAGCATACAGCGAATTTCGGAAACAATTATTGGCTGATGGTTTCATCATGTTCCAGTTTTCCATTTACATGCGCCATTGTCCCAGCCAAGAAAATGCAGACGTGCACATTAAACGTGTAAAAAACATCTTGCCACAATATGGTCAAGTCGGTATTCTACGTATTACGGACAAACAATTCGGCGATATGGAATTATTTTGCGGACAAAAACAAGAAAAACTGACACCCCCTGTACAACAATTGGAGTTATTCTAGTCGTCCCTTAAAAATATGTTTATTTGCTGGTATTCATTAATTTAACCAATAAAACTCTTTGATAAATCTGCAAG
>CALUKG010000030.1 GCA_944321155.1 uncultured Bacteroidales bacterium
GGTCCGATGAGTAAAGCTGTTGAAAACATGCTTGACAGTCTCGGCGTACCAAAAGAAAACTTGATGTTTGACAACTTCGGAGGATAGTCGTTTAGGACAATCCGAAATATATGCTAAACGGGGTCGCTCTCGATAAATGAGCGGCCCCGTTGCTTATACCATCATTATTATGCAAGAGAAAACCATAGAACAGCATCCACTGAAACCCTTTCTACCACAAAATGCAGGCATACTGATGCTAGGCAGCTTTCCACCTTCAAAAAAGCGTTGGTCGATGGAATTTTTCTATCCTAACTTTCTGAACGACATGTGGCGTATCATGGGCTGGCTTTTTTATCAAGACAAGGAATATTTTGTTGTAAAAGGAGAAAAACGTTTTGACAAGGAGAAAGTAGAACAATTCTGTATTGACAAAGGGCTTGCGCTTTTTGACACAGCACAAGCCGTATATAGGACCAGAGGTACTGCATCTGATAAAGACTTGGAAATAGTAGAACCAACCGACATTACTTCGTTACTGCACCAGCTACCTGCATGTAACAAGATTGTCAGCACCGGCCAAAAATCAGCCGAAGTATTAAGTGAACTATTTGCCTGCGAAATGCCCAAGATGGGCAAATTCTGTACTGTAAACTACCAACAGAGGACATTACAATTTTACAGAATGCCCTCCAGTTCACGAGCCTACCCTCTCAAGTTGGAAGAAAAAGCTGAAATGTACAGAAAATTGTTTGAACCCTACGCATAAAGCAATGTTTCTGGATTCTGCGTCGGGGTAGCCAAATGACGCAATAAATAAAGGGATTGCCCGTAACGGACAATCCCTTTATTTTATTAATGACGAATCAATTATTTCGTTACTCTTTCGAGCCATTTCACCATTCCGAACATAACACCCATTGAAATGAGGCATACAATCAAGAATACAGACCAGCATTGCCAGATAGGCCATTTGTTATACATCAGCGGGCCAATCCACAAAAGTACATTACCTACCGCAGTAGCTCCCAGCCACAATCCTTGGCAGAATCCTTGCAAATGTTTCGGTGCTACCTTTGAAACGAAAGACAATCCAAGTGGAGAAATGAAAAGTTCTGCAACCGTCAAGAAGAAATAAAGAACAATCAATACCCATGGACCAGATTTAAGCATAGCCACCTCTTCTACAGGAAGAGCTCTAAATGCTTCTGCTGATGGATAGCCTTTGATATAGCTGAACAAAGCCAAGAACAAATAAGCTAATCCTGCAATACCCATACCGATACCAATCTTGCGAGGAGTTGAAATAACTTTTCCTTTCTTAGCCAATGATGTAAAGAGCCACATAATGATAGGTGTAAGCGTAATTACAAAGAATGGATTGATGGCTTGCCATATTTCAGGTGCAATGCTGGAAGAGTCAACGAAGTCACGTGCAAAATAAGACAGTGACATACCATTCTGATGGAATGAGAACCAGAAGAAAATTGCAATACCCAGTACTGCAAAAAGAGCAAACATTCTTTGCTTGATTTCAGTAGCCATAGCAGCCTTTTCCTCTGCTGTATATTTCACTTGTTCCTGCACTTCTTTCTTTGTTGGAGTTGGGAATTTCTTCTTATAGCTCAAGAAAATAATCAAAGAAATAAGCATTGCCACTACTGACGCAATAAATGAATAGTGTACACCTTCATTAAAGATTTGCAGATATTGTGAACAAGATACGGCCATATCAGTAATATTACCACCAGCCTTTTCCATCAAAATTTGCAGGTTCTGCATATCACTTGCTGCCATGGCATCACCCTTACCGAGGAACTGATGGCAAAGAGCAGGAAGAGCTGCATCATACACAAAGTCATTAACTTTAAGCCACCATTCGCGCAAAAGAGGAGCAACAAAAGGTGCGATCAACCCACCAACATTAATGAATACGTAGAAAATCTGGAATCCTGAATCACGTTTACTTTTTGCCAATTGAAGTTCAGCTTCTCCCTTTTTAGCAGCTTCAGCCTCAAAGTTATCATACATCTGGCCTACAATAGCCTGAAGATTACCTTTGAACAAGCCGTTACCAAATGCAATGAAGAACAAAGCAAGACAAGTGAGAGAAAGCAACCATGTAGTATTATCACTTGTAGCCAAAATGGGCACAGAAAGAATAACGTAGCCCAATGCCATAATAATCAAGCCTGTTGTAATTGTTCCTTTATAGTTTTGTGTTCTATCGGCAATTGCACCACCAACCAAACTAAGCACGTAAATACCCGCATAAAAAATGGAATAGATAGTTCCAGCTGTCGTGTCACTCAATCCAAACTTAGAACAAAGGAAAAGTACGAGGACGGCATTCATAATATAGTAGCCAAATCTTTCGCCCATATTACTAAGGGCTGCCGCCAATAGCCCTTTAGGATGACTTTTAAACATAGATATTAATTATTGGGTTAAACAAACGAGCGCAAATATAAGAAAAAATGTGAGAACACCAAGAAGATAAGGGCACAAAGTTGAAATAATATCGCATGTGCAAATACCATATATATGGACAAAAAAGGCCGTTTCCGCTTACAAAAAACAAGAATCAGATACCTTAAAATATCCCCCTGCAATACAACATCAAAAAGCACTTTTCCGTTTTGGATTACGTCTATCTTTTGCTATTTTTGAATAAAACAGGATGCGCCTCGGCATAGTCAAATCACAAAACTCCGTTTTGCATTTGCCTCTGCGCTCGGCTTTCACTATTTTTGAATAAAACAGGATGCGCCTTGGCATAGTCAAATCACAAAACTTTTTTCATTTTTCTTATAAATGCTTTAGGTCTCAATATTATTTCGTAACTTTGCTGTTTGTATTGAGTAAAATAACGATGAAAAAGAAAAATGTATTCTTAACCGGTGCAACAGGTACTATGGGTTGGGCCGGCCTACAAGAATTATTGAAACATACAGACAAAATCAATATCAGCATTCTGGCGAGGCCAAGCAAAGTCAACCAAAAGAAATTGGCTGCTTATGCAGATAAAATCAATATCATATGGGGAGACCTTACCATATATAATGATGTGCTCCGAGGCGTAACTGGTGCTGACTATGTTTTGCATGTTGGCGGTATGGTTTCACCAGCTGCTGACTATTTCCCTAAAAAGACAAGAAAAGTCAATATAACAGCTGCAGAAAATATAGCAAAAGCAGTTTTGGCACAACCAAACGCAGATGAGATAAAAGTTGCCTATATCGGTTCTGTAGCCCAAACCAGCGATAGAAACGAGCCTATCCATTGGGGACGTACTGGTGACCCGATATGCATCAGTGTATATGACCATTACGCCATATCCAAAACCATTGCTGAGCGCGTCATTGTGGAATCAGGAATCAAGAATTGGGTATGTCTGCGTCAATCTGGCATTCTCTATCCTGAAATTCTAAAAAATTACGACCCAATCATGTTCCACGTTCCCATTCGGGGCGTTTTGGAATGGGCCACGGTAGAAGATTCCGGAAGGCTTTTAGCCAATCTTTGTCTGTTTGATTTGCCACAACATTTTTGGAATCATTTCTACAATATCGGTAGTGGCAAGGAATATCGCCTTACCAATTATGAATTTGAAAAGAAATTGCTTAAGGCCATCTCTTGCCCTCCACCCGAGAAAATCTTTGAGGCAAGGTGGTTTGTAACACGCAATTTCCATGGTCAATGGTACGTTGATTCTGACAAGCTGGAAGATTTTCTTCATTTTAGAGCCAACATACCCGTGGATGATTATTTTGAGCAGATGTCCCAACAATTACCCTGGTTCTACTCATTGGCTAAAATTGTTCCTGCTCCTATCATCAAGCTGGCTATGCGCCCCATGGCATTCAAGAAAGGGCTTGGTACACAGGACTGGATTAAGAAAAATGACCAGAAACGCATTACGGCATTTTATGGCAGCAAGGAAAAATGGGAACAAATTCCTGACTGGAAAAATTTTGATACTTCACGTCCTACAGAAACTCCTGTCATTCTTAATCATGGTTATGATGAAAACAAGCCCGAAAGCGAATGGAACCTTTCTGACATGCAAAAAGCGGCTGAATTTAGAGGTGGGAAATGTTTGTCCACAGAAATGGTAAAAGGAGACTTGCACACACCACTGGAATGGCAATGCCAGTTTGGCCATACATTCAAAGCATCACCCGCGCTCATCCTGTTAGGTGGACATTGGTGCCCTGAGTGCCTCCCTACTCCATGGCATTATGGAGAAATTGCCAAAGGTAATCCATTTTTTGCACAAGTATGGTATCCGCTGCACGATAAGGAAGAAAACGACTACTACGGCGAAGAAATCTTCGACGGCTGGGAAAAAGAATAATCTAACACCATTTAAAAATAAATCAAACAACAAAATATCGCTTATATGAGCCCTTTTTACATATTTCTTTTAGTAATGGCCTGCATTGCAGTTGTCGTTTTTATTGCGCTATTTTTCGTGAAAGCCGGTTATGGCCTCTTTACCAGCAAAGAATGGGGACACGCCATATCAAATAAAGTTGCATGGTGCATTATGGAGTCGCCCGTATTTCTTACCATGCTTATTTTATGGGCATTTGCACCAACCGACCATAAAACATTGGCCACATTTCTGTGTTTGGTTATTTTTGAAATTCATTATTTCCAACGTTCCTTCATCTTTCCTTTTCTGATGAAAGGCAACAGCAAAATGCCTTTGAGTGTTATGTTTATGGGTGTATTTTTCAATATCCTCAACGCATTGATGCAAGGTGGATGGCTTTTCTATTTTTCACCCAAAGGCATGTATGAAGCAGACTGGATATATAGCCCTCAATTTATCTGTGGGACCATCCTCTTTTTCATCGGCATGTACATCAACATTGATTCAGACCGCCGCATAAGAGCTCTGCGCAAACCTGGCGACACGAAACATTATATGCCCACTGGAGGCATGTTTGAATATGTTTCGTCCGCCAATTATTTTGGTGAATTAGTGGAATGGATTGGTTTTGCCATACTTACCTGGTCTTGGAGCGGTGTTGTTTTTGCTGTGTGGACATTTGCCAATCTTGCCCCACGTGCCAACTCCATCAACAAGAAATACGCGGAAATGTTTGGTGAAGCTTTTACCAAGCGCCACGTCAAACGCATGATTCCGTTCATCTATTAAACCGAATGTCAGCACTTCGATGAACAAAATCGTCATAGCTGCTGATAGCTTTAAAGGTTGCCTCTCCTCAAAAGAGGTAGCCGAAAGCATTGCAGCCGGCATACGAAAAGTCTATCCACATTGTGAGATTGCATGTATCAGTATTGCTGACGGAGGCGAAGGATTTTGTCAAGCTGTCATAGACAACAAAAACGGTCATAAAATAGAAACGGTAGTACATGATCCGCTTATGCGCACCATACCAGCGGAATATGCCATTATCGACAAGCAAACTGCCATTATTGAAAGTGCACAAGCAAGCGGTCTGCCTTTGCTCAGAGAGGAGGAGCGCAATCCGCTTATCACATCTACCTATGGGACCGGTGAACTTATTAAAGATGCGATAGCCAAGGGCTGCCAAAATATAGTTATCGGTCTGGGAGGTAGTGCCACCAACGACGGGGGACTTGGTATGCTTATGGCATTAGGCTATCGGTTTTATGACTCTAACGGCAACACTATCCTTCAACAAGGTGGTCAGGCACTTGGTCACATTGCCCATATTGACACCACTCAAAGAATACCAGAATTGGCCCAATGCACCTTTACAATAGCGTGTGATGTGGACAATCCTTTTATAGGAGACAATGGCGCCACCTATGTATATGCCCCTCAAAAAGGAGCGAACAAAGATTCATTAGAAGAACTTGAGAAGAACATGCGTCATTGGTGTGCCATACTATTCCAACATACCAACATCGATTTATCTACGGTCAAAGGTAGTGGTGCTGCAGGTGGATTGGCTGGAGCATTTATTGCCCTCATGGATGCGAAAACTGTTTCGGGTATCGACTATGTTCTCCATTCGGTTGACTTTGACAAACAGATTGTGAATGCTGATTTGGTCATAACCGGGGAAGGAAAAATTGACAGGCAGACACTAATGGGAAAAGCACCACAAGGAATATTAAAGCGAACGCACAACTATGCCATTCCAACCATAGCACTCGTTGGCAGTATTACCGATACCCTTTCTGACTTACACAGTGGCTTTGACGGTATATTCCCCATTCAGGCTGGTCCCATTTCACTAAGAGAAGCCATGGAACACCCCATAGCAAGGGAAAATCTGACAAGAACCATCGAACAATTACTGCTATTTCATAAAGGCACTTGCCATTCACATAAAAACATCAAGGAATAATCATACGTAATGCATTGGGGCAAATGCTCACGTCATAAGGTCCACAGGCATCAATTATAATACCATCCGCCTCAAAAGGCAAATAACGTATGGTTCCCAAATGGAATTCTTTACCAGAAAGATTCTGCATGAACGGCAAATCAGCCAGACGGCCGTCAAACAGACGCGGAATAGCCTGTATGATATCTCTCAACGTTACTTTTTTGACAAACATGGCATGGAAAACTCCATCTGTGGGATTCGCATCGGGATTCTGCCTTATACCCCCACCACTAAAGCATCCGTTGCCAATATTCATTGTCAATATTTTACCCGCATAGGTAATATCCGAAGCAACAACCTTTATCCTTTGCGGCTTATAGGTAAAAACCGATTTCAACAAAGCAAAGAAATAAAGCAAAGCATGGCTTCCCAGATAATATTTTAAAATATGAGCCAATTGCACTACCCTACAATCCAACCCAAATCCCACAGAATTTATAAAGTATCTCGCATGCACTACATCATTTCTCGTATAGCTAACCTTACCGATATCTATCATCTGTTCTTTTCCTTTCAGGAAAACATCTATCGCCTCTTTATAATTACGATTCAAACCCCAATATCTTGCCCAGTCATTCCCTGTACCTCGAGGCACAATAGCGATTTTAATTTCACTCGTATCTACCGAACAGGAAAATATTCCGTTAATCACCTCACTTACCGTTCCGTCGCCACCCAATATCAGCAAATTACGTATCCCTTTATCAATCAAACGATGAGCTATCTCTATAGCGTGCCCTGCATAAGCCGTAACCTCATAAACAAACGGGATAGAATTTTCCCTCAATTTTTTAAACAAATATTTTCGCTGTGCCCTCAGAGCCTTTTTTCCAGATTGTGGATTAATGATTACCCCCCACATACTTACATGTTATCTTTAATACTACCACAAAATAACAAAAAAAACATCGTATATACAACAGAGAGAGGCAGGAAATCCCGCCTCTCTCCGCTTTTATTCAGTTCTTGCAGTTATCACATGTTCAGAGCAGCACGCACTTTATCTACATAATCCGTTTTTTCCCACGTAAACAGCTCTACCGTCTGTTCGAATGCGTGTCCATTACCATCCACAAAGTGTTTTGTAACCACTTCAGGTACACGTCCTACATGTCCATAAGAAGCTGTTTCTTCATAAATCGGGTGACGCAATTTCAAACGTTCTTCTATTGCCTTTGGACGCATATCAAATACCTCCAACATCTTATTGGCAATTTCACCATCTGAAAGAGCAACCTTAGAAGTTCCGTAAGTATTGACATACAAGTTCATTGGACGGGCAACACCAATCGCATAAGCCACTTGCACCAACACTTCATCAGCTACACCAGCAGCCACCAGGTTTTTCGCAATATGACGAGCAGCATAAGCAGCAGAACGGTCCACCTTTGAAGGGTCCTTACCAGAAAATGCTCCTCCGCCATGTGCACCTTTACCACCATAAGTGTCCACAATAATCTTTCTACCCGTCAATCCCGTATCTCCGTGAGGTCCACCAATCACAAACTTACCGGTAGGATTGACATAAAGCGTATAGTCAGCATTAAACAACTTTCTAAAGTTTTCGTCCTTTTCCAGAACACGAGGAATCAGGATATTCTTAACATCATTGTATATGATTTGCAACATTTCCTCATCAGCCTGAGCCTGTGACTTATTGGCATCCGGGGCAATGAAATCATCATGCTGCGTGGAAACCACAATGGTAGTCACCCGAAGAGGTTTGTTGTCATCATCATATTCTATGGTAACCTGTGATTTGGAATCAGGACGCAAATAAGTCATTTCCTTGCCTTCTCTACGGATAGCAGCCAATTCAGCAACAAGTGCATGTGCCAGATCCAAAGATACAGGCATCAGATTCTTCGTTTCATTACAAGCATATCCAAACATCATGCCTTGGTCGCCTGCTCCTTGCTCCATTGGGTCTTGACGTTCCACACCACGGTTAATATCCTGTGACTGCTCGTGGATAGCGGAAAAAACACCGCAGGAATTACCATCAAACATATATTCACCTTTGGTATATCCAATGCGGTTAATCACCTTACGTGCAACAGATTGCACGTCTACATAAGCATTGGTTTTCACCTCACCGGCTAACACCACCTGTCCGGTAGTAACCAAGGTTTCACATGCCACCTTTGAACTTAAATCCTGTGCCAAGAAATTATCCAATATGGCATCAGAAATCTGATCGGCAACCTTATCAGGATGCCCTTCCGAAACGGATTCGGATGTAAATAAATAACCCATCTTTGTTTAAACTATTAATGTGAAACAAATAAAACGGGAAATCAAGGGACTTGAATAGGGACAGAAAGTAGAATTGCAGTTTTAGCATTTTTTTCTGTGGTTGCAAGCAGTCCAAATCTTTCCACAAATCGGCTGCAAAGATACGACCATTTTTGATAACTGCCAAAAAAGAAAGCGGATAAAGTCATAAATAACTTTATCCGCCTCATTCCAAACAGATTATCTAATTATTTCTTTACATTATGTCCGTAACCATAACCATAGCCATAACCATATGAAGAAACCTTCGTTTCCGCACCATTCAATACGCATGACATATTGTTAAGACGTTTATTTCTGTACAAATCATTAATAAAGTCAACGCAATCTCTTGGGGTATATTTAGCTCTTGACACATATAAAGTAGCATCCACAAATTTATTCAACGCAAATGTATCGGACACCATACCAATTGGAGCTGAGTCAATTACGATATAATCATATTGTTTTTTAAGCTGTTCAAACAACTTATCCAATCTTTCTGACAACAACAATTCACTTGGGTTTGGCGGAATTGGTCCTGCTGGAATTACATCTAAATTAGCAGATATACCAGAAGAGACAACAATATCATTCAAAGTCAATGAATCGTCTGCCAAAAACTCTGTAAGATGTCCTTTATTCTTCAAGTGCAGATAATTTGCCAACTGTGGCTTACGGATATCCAGACCGATAACAACCACTTTCTTACCTGTCAATGCCACTGACATGGCCAGATTCAAGGCTATAAATGTTTTACCTTCCCCATTTATAGTTGACGTAATCAGAAGACATGGAGTTGTATCTTTCGAAGGCAACATAAAATTCAGATTGGTTCTTACTAGTCGGAACAACTCTGCTTCCGGCGAGACATTACCTGCCCTGACAACAATAAGTTCTTTGCTGGATGAATTGGCAATCTGACCTGCAAAAGGAGCATCAATCTTACTCTTATATTCCTTGGTATCCTCCACATAATCATGGAAGAACTCATAAACAAATATCCAGGCAATAGGAATACAAGCTCCCAAAATGACACACAAGAACAAAATAACCATTTTACGTGGAGCTACCGGTTCAGGCAAATAATCAGCCTTGTCAATAATTTTTGCCGGTTGCACCGTGCTAGCCAATGTAAGAGCTGTTTCTTCCCGTTTTTGGAATAGGAACAAATATAAAGTTTCCTTTATCTGTTGCTGACGCTTAATCTCTATATACTGACGTTCTTGTGTAGGAACCGACTTGATGCGTGACATAAACTGATTGTCTTTCATAGCCACATCCTGACGGGCAATATTGATACCATCCTTCAAACTATTGATACTGGAAACAATATTGGCACGGACAGTCACCAACTGGTCCTCCATTTGTGTAATCACCGGGTTTTGTTCATTGGTTGTACGCAAAAGCTTCATGCGTTCCAACAAAGCCGTATTGTATTCCTCAATCAGCTTAATCAAAGCAACATCCGTTACTCCCAAATTGGCAGGAATCAATCCATACTTGTTCTTTTCATCCGTTACATAATCCTGGATATATTGAATCAAATTCAATTGAGTTTCCAGTTCGGCAGCCTTCTTTTGATATTCGCTGGATGTTTCCAAAAACAAGCGTGCCTCTGATGAAATATCCGTAAGTTGATTTTCACGTTTATAGCGTTCTACATCCTCTTCCACAGCCGACAATTCCTGCGTAATCAACTGCAAACGTTCGTCCACGAATCTTGCCGTATTGCTGGCCATTATATTCTTGTCGATAACCGCATCGAGATTATAAAGTTCCACCAATTTATTAATCATATCGATGGCTTTCTTGGGAGTCGTCGTCGTTGTTGAGACTGTCAATACGTTCGATTCCTTCTTTACCTGTGTTGCCTTAATCTCCTGACGATAGGCTTCAATCTTATTCAACATAGGGGATGTATTGATTCTCATACGATCACCTTTTTCCAGTTTTTTTCTTTCATCGAATGAGAACACACCAAACGGAGTCTGTATAGGTGAACGCAAATCTTCCACTATATAGGTTTCTTCAAAATCAGAACGGGAGCTACCATACTCCATTTTAATCTTATAATCATCAGCACGACGGATGAGAGTAAAGCGCAATGACTTTTTCATGGTATCCGTGAAAAGAACCGGGAACTGTACCCGAACATCAGATGATGGATATTGTTCCGTATATCGCAGGCCATCCTTTTTATAATAATCTGTCTGTATATCCAAAGTTTGAATCACCTGACGCATTAATGTCTGTGAATTAATGATATACAATTCAGACTCCACAATACGCGAACCGGAACCCAAACCAAGACTCTGCAACATATCCATTCCCGGTATACTCCCCAAATCAGGTTCATCTGTACGAATCATCACCGTAGATGTAACTTGAAAAGAAGGATTCTGTCGTAGTATATAGAATACGCCCAATGCGCAACACAACACCACTGACAAAACAAACCAATACCATTTACGAAGGTATTTAAATACCAGTTTTCTTAAATCGATTACGTCCTCCTGATTTTGCTTTATAGTATTATTCAACTGTTCCATAAAAAGTTTAGTTTCTAAAGATTGTAAGAATTACAGTAGCCAACGAGCCTAAAGTTGTAATCATAGAAAGATATAGGCTGATATTTTGTGATGCAATAGCTCTCACACTGTTCGGCTCCACATAAACCACATCATTCTGCTGCAAGAAATAATAGGGAGATGTGAACAACTCATCGGAATTCAGGTTCAGGCGTGCAAATTCCAGTTTTCCATTGTTCTCACGTGTAATCAGAACCGTATTACGTTTACCGTAAGGAGTCATATCACCCGCCAATCCTAATGCATCCAACACCGTAACACGTTCATTGTTGATGGTATATTGCCCCGGACGAGCCACCTCACCGATTACAGTAATTTTATAGTTCAAGAACTTAATCGTAATTATGGGATCTTTCAAAAAAGGCTCCAATCTTTCCTTCAAATAATTAATTGCCTCTGATTTTGTCTTTCCGGCCAATTTGATATCTCCCAAAACAGGGAAAGTAATATTACCATCAATGTCCACCAGATAAGACTGCAAGGATGGAGTGCTGTAAATGTCATCACTACCTGGAGCTGAATAGGAAATTACAGGTTGGTTGAAAGGTGCGACAGCCAGAGGGTCCAAACCACTTACCGTAATAATCAACATATCACCAGCCACGATACGGGCTTCATGCATCTGGTTAAAATGTTTGTTAATGGAATCAGCACTTGCTGCTGTGACTTTGGAAAAATAGGACAGTTTTTTTTGGGTGGTACAAGACGGCATGACTGCCAACATCAATAAAAAGGTCCAAACCACCACTGAAAATCTCTTCATTTCTTATTTCTATTAACAAAAATTGTTTTAAGACAATTAGTTACAATTCTTATACTATTTAATCTAGGACATATTTTGTGCAAAGATAGAGCATTTACCTCATTACAACAATCTTTACGCAGTTTTTTCAGAGTTTTTTAGCTTCTCATTCAATTAAACTTGTTTTAGAAGCATCATTTTTCTCCGTTCAATTCCTCCCATGCAAGTTTGTCAACACTCAGATTTTTTTATCAGTCACATCATCAAATACGCAAGTTATGTTAAAACCTATGTTAAAACAGAATGTAAAAACTTGCAAATTCTACATTTTATACGTTACTTTGGTGAATAAATTCTTTACAGCCCAACTTATACAATACATTATGAAAGAAACCCTTTCCGATTACATCAGAACGACAGAAAGAAACGTATCAATCATAAATTAATAACGCATCAATCATAAATTAATTATATGTTAACCAACCGGTCATTATCGTGCGTTTGATGATAATGACCGATTTAATGAAATCAACAAAATGAAATTCAACAAACTTTATTTCACACTCATTGCTCTACTCTGCAGCCAAATTGCATTTGGTACCCCTAAAATTACCCGCGTAGAACCTCTTTCCTGGTGGACGGACATGAACATCCCACTTCGCATCCTATTTTATGGAGAAGACCTGAAAGACGCTACACTCACCGTCAAGGAACCGGGCATCACCGTCAAATCGACCAAAAATGCAGAAAGTCCCAACTATCTTTTTGCTGACATTGACATAGAAAAAGCAGGTACCTATACCTTTATCCTTCAAAAAGGCAAGAAAAAGTTGAAATACAGCTATACCATCAATGAGCGTTCAGCCAACTCTGCCAACCGAAAGAGTTTTACTTCCGCTGATGTCATTTATCTTATTATGCCCGACCGTTTTGCCAATGGTGATACCAGCAATGACAGCCATAAGAACACCGCAGAAACAGTCAATCGTGATGCGTTTTTCGGACGTCATGGCGGTGACATACAAGGCATTATCAATCATCTGGATTATATCAAGGAGTTGGGAGCAACCACTATCTGGTCTACACCATTACTGCTTGACAATGAACCCGGTGCTTCCTATCACGGCTATGCCTGTGCCGACTATTATCAGATTGACCCACGATATGGAAGTAATGAGCTGTACAAAACCATGGTGGACGAAGCCCACAAACGTGGTCTGAAAGTTATTATGGACATTGTGACCAACCACTGCGGAATGGCGCATTGGTGGATGAAAGACCTTCCTTATAACGATTGGATTCATCAATTCAGCGAATTCACCCGCACCAACAATGTATTCTCTACCAATATGGACATCAATGCATCGGAATACGACTTGAATCTTCAAGAAAGCGGTTGGTTTGACCACAGCATGCCTGACATGAATCTGGACAACCCAGAACTGCTGCACTATTTCAAACAATGGGCCATCTGGTGGATTGAATATGCCGGTCTTGACGGATTGCGGGTTGACACCTATCCATACAACGAAAAAGAGCCCATGTCAGAATGGACCAAGGCCATTATCGACGAATATCCACATATCAACATTGTGGGCGAATGCTGGACAAGACCTGCTTCACAGGTAGCCTACTGGCAAGCAAATGCGAACAATCCGGACCAATACAACAGTCATCTTCCTTCCGTGATGGACTTCCCGACCCAAGAAGCCATTTGCATGGGATTGAACGAAGACGGACGTGGCTGGAATGAAGGTATGGCACGCATCTACACCTCCATCAGCAACGACTATCTATACCCAGATATCAACAACATCCTTATCTTTTCCGGCAACCATGACATGGAACGTATTGCCGACATAGTTGGAAAAGACAAGGACAAAGTGAAAATGGCCGCTACAATGGTAGCTACCCTGCGAGGAATTCCTCAAATATTCTATGGCGAAGAATTGATGTTCGTATCCAAAGACCAATCACAAGGACACGGCGGTTTACGCGTTGATTTCCCTGGTGGTTGGGCCAATGATTCGGTTAACCTGTTTGACGCCAGCCAGCGGAACGAGTTGCAAACAGAAGTATTTGAACATTACAAAAAGCTCTTCAATTGGCGCAAAAGTGAGCCTACCTTGCACACAGGAAAGACCTTGCACTTCCTGACAAGAGACAACACTTATGCCTATTTCCGCTATTCCGACGACAAAGCTATTTTAGTATATATCAATGCCAGCGACGAACCCAAAGAAATACCTTGGACAAACTATAGTGAGATTTTAAACAAATATCATACTGTTGGCGTAGATATTTTGAATGGAGGAAATGTAGATAACCAGCAGCCATTTACTGCCGCACCTAAAAGCAGCACAATTATTGCATTTCCTGTAGCTAAATAGATTTTGAAAAGACTTTGTTTTTGAAATAAACGAAACGGCAGCCTCAAAATGTAAGGTTGCCGTTTTGTTTGTTGTTCAATCCATTGAATATCAAGACGATTGAGTCTAAAAATAAGAATGAGAACGATTTCTATTTCAGAGATCCATTTTCAAATTCAGAAACAAACACTTTCCCATCCACTAATTTTGCTTGAAAGCGACAACTCCCTTTGATTCCCATATCGTTGAAAAAGACAGTATACCAACCATCATCTTCTGTCGATATAGACGTTACCTCAGATTTATTTTCTGGACCATCCTGCGCCCCAGTACGGAAAAGCCAAACTGCATAGCCATCACCATCACCATCATATTCATACTCATTACGCAATTTGGTAAGAATTTCGGGAGAGAAATGTTCTACAGACTCTTCAAAATCACCCAACCCATCGTTTCCGAAAACGTATTTATCATATAGCTCTTGTAAAAAAGCATTCACTTGATTCTGTTCGTTAACACTCACGGATTCTGTGGTCTCCTCCATAGACTCTTTGAATGATGTCTTTTGCGACGAACCGCCACACGATGCAAGGATTACATGAGCAGAAAGGACAAGAAGCCCCCCAATACAAATAATTCTTTTCATAATAATCATATTTACATACCTGACGTATTAGTCAAAAGACAACAACTACTTGAAAAGTTCTCTAATAAAGATTTTTTAGACAGTCCAAAGGGTTTCCTTGATGATTTCACTAACCGTTGGATGGCCTACTACCCCATTGCGCCATTGTTCCACTGTGAGTCCCTGTTCGATGGCAAGAGCAGCCATGTTGATAATTTCCGAAGCTGGATTGCCAAACATGTGGATACCCAAAATCTTATGCGTATCGGCAGCATAAATCACTTTGCACAAACCATTGACACCTTCATTTTCAGCCACAAAACGGCCGGAGAAAGTCATGGGTAATTTAGCCACCTCGTAGGCTGTACCAACTTGTTGAAGAGAAAGTTCGGTCTGTCCCACACCAGCTACTTCAGGACATGTGTAAACCACGCCTGGAATGGCATTATAAGACATAGCATCGGGAACACCAGCCAAATGATGGACAGCCACCTCCGCTTCACGTACAGCCGTATGTGCCAACATGGAAAAACCAGTGATATCACCTGCGGCATATACATTAGGCAAATTGGTACGCATATGTTCATCCACCGCAATACCTTTCTTAGCATATTCCAAAGGCAAGCATTCCAAACCTTGTATGGAAGCCTTACGTCCTACACTGACCAAAATGTGTTCTGCTTTGATGGTCTTCTCCTGTTCCTCATGAGTAAAGCAAACGGTATTACCGTTGATAGCCGTAACACGTGCCTGCAAATAGAAATCAATGCCACGTTTGGTATAATCTTCACGCAACATGGCGGAAGTATCCCTATCCATATTACCCAAGATTTCAGGCATCATTTCAATGACACTCACCTTCACACCCAATGAGCAGAAAAGAGCGGCAAACTCCATACCGATAACTCCACCGCCCACAATGGCCATTGAGGCCGGGAGCTGATTGCAATTGAGCGCATCTGTGCTGTTCCAAACAGCAGGAGAATCAACGCCAGGAATTGGAGGAACGATATTTTCAGAACCGCAGCAAAGCAACAGATTTTCAGTCTCATAGGTTTCACCATTGGCTCGAATTACCACCTTATCCTTATCGTAAGCCACCACAGATGCCTCAGCAGCAACCAGTGTGGTCAATTCATTATTGAGTTTGGCTTTGATGCCTGCCACCAGTTTTCTTACCACTTTGGTTTTGCGGCTGTGCATTTTGGCATAGTCGAAAGTTGCCTCCGGCACATTCACTCCGTATTTGGCAGCATTCAAAGCATTGGTATATGTTTTTGCCCCATAAAGCAAGGCCTTGGTTGGAATACATCCTTCGTTCAAACATGTGCCACCAAGAGTTTTCTTTTCAAAAATGACAGAAGTCAATCCATGATGAGCAGCCCTTTCCGCAGCCGTGTATCCGGCAGGTCCGCCTCCAATAATCGCTAATTTGTACATAATTCAGAATGTGTGTTTTAAATGATGATAGAATATTTCGTCGTTTACGGGCTCAAAGATAACCTATTTTATCCAACAGATAGTGATATATTCCTGAAAAAATGTACCTTTGCCGTGAATATTTATCTATTATGGACAGAAACAATTTTGACGAGATTCGTTCTTACAGAAACGAGGAGATTAATGCCGCTTTGCAACGCATTGCCCAATCTGAGCAATTCAGGAAAGTAATAGCCTATATCATGCCAGAAGTGGACATAAAGGAATTTGCTGCCAAACTGAGCCATATCAACAATACAGAAGAATTTCAATATAGCATTGCACTACCCTATTTGTTGAGGCTGGAAAAGCAACTGACCAAGGGTATTCAGAGTGATCATCTGGAGGTTGTTGCGGACTATGATGCCGCACTTTTCATCACCAATCATCGGGATATTGTGTTGGACTCATCCTTTTTGTGCAAAATTTTCCTGGAACACAAAATGAAATCGGTAGAAATCGGCATAGGTGACAATCTGCTGATTTATCCATGGATAGAAGACTTTGTACGCTTGAACAAAAGTTTCATTGTGAAACGCGGCGGGGGCACACGCGAACTCTTTCATAATTCCATGCGTCTGTCAGCCTATATCCGCCAAGACATTACAGAAAAACATCAGTCCGTATGGATTGCACAGCGAGAAGGCCGCTGCAAGGATTCCAATGACCGCACGCAGGAAAGCCTGCTGAAAATGCTGGCCATGAGCGGTAAAGGCATGCCTCACGAAGTACTGATGCCACTCAATATCTGTCCGGTTTCCATATCCTATGAATACGACCCTTGTGACTATTTGAAAGCCAAGGAATTCCAACAAAAGCGTGATAATCCGAACTATAAAAAGAGTCCGGCTGATGATTTGCTGAACATGCAAGTAGGCATAACCGGCTACAAAGGTCGTGTCATGTTCCGCTTTGCGCCTTCCATCAATCCTTTTCTCGATGAATTAGGCCAACGTGAGAAAGACAAAGCAGCCCAATTCAGCGCTATAGCATCAGAGATTGACCGCCGCATACATCAAAATTATGAACTATATAGCGGTAATCTTGTTGCATACGATTTGCTATTGGGTGTGCAACGCTTTGCCAATAATTACAGCGCAGAAGAGAAAGCCGTTTTTGAACAATACATTGCCGGTCAGATGGCCAAAATTGACCTGCCGAAAAAAGACGAGGCATTTCTCTATAAAAAGCTGCTGGAGATGTATGCCAACCCTGTTATCAACCACTTAGAAAGCATAAAATCATGAAACGAGCCATATTTCCGGGTTCATTCGACCCTTTTACCATAGGCCATTACTCGATTGTAATGCGTGGACTGGAAATATTTGACGAAATTGTTATCGGCATCGGTATCAACCAGACCAAACGCAACCTGTTCAGCGTGAAAGAGCGCCAAAACATGATTGAGCAGGCCTTTGTGTCTGAACCCCGCGTAAAGATTCAACCTTACAATTGTCTGACCATTGACTTTGCCCAGCAGGTAGGAGCAGACTTTGTATTGCGCGGTCTGCGTACGGTAGCCGATTTTGAATATGAACGCAGCATTGCCGATGCCAACCGTAAGCTGTCGGGCATAGAAACCGTGATTTTATTCACAGAAGACAAATATGCCTTTATCTCTTCGACTGTGGTACGGGATTTGGTAAGTTTCGGAAAAGATATACGCCAGTTTCTCCCTCCAGGAGTAACAGTGCCTTACATAAAACAATCATAAAAAGACCAACAATGAAACGTATTATTTACATAGCCACCCTTATTTTATTGCCATGGGTTGCCTTTGCTCAATCGGAACAAAAGCACAGCCGCATAGAGAAGAACCTGTCAATATATAACGATATTTTGCGTCTTCTTGACATCATGTATGTGGATACGCTGAACTATGACAAATTGATGACCACCTCCATCAACAGTTGTCTGAACTCACTCGACCCATATACCGTTTATATACCAGAAGAAGATACGGAAGACCTGACCTTCATGACCACCGGTACATATGGAGGAATTGGGGCATTGATTGTGCAACGCGATGAAGATGTGATGATTTCCGAACCTTATGAAGGCATGCCGGCACAAAAAGCCGGTTTGAAGGCAGGAGATTTATTGCTGAAGATTGATGGAGAATCGGCACGCGGTAAAAGCACAGCAGAAGTGAGTGCCATGTTACGGGGCGTGCCTCATGACAAGATAAGCATCGTTGTGAAACGTCCGGGAGAGAAAAAGAACCTCACGTTTGAATTTGAACGCGAAAAGATACAAATTAACCCTGTCAGCTATGTCGGTTGCGTTGCTCCTGGTATCGGTTATATCAAACTGACCGAATTTACTGAAAATGCAGCCAGCGAATTTAAGAATGGTGTGAAAGACATGGTCAACCAGGACCAAATCAACAGTCTGATTATCGATTTGCGTGACAATGGAGGGGGTATAATAGAGGAAGCCGTCAAGATATTGAGCATGTTTGTGCCTAAGGGAACGGAAGTTGTTTCTACCAAAGGCAAGATTCCGCAAGTGGAAACCAGCTACAAAACTCTGACCGACCCCTTGTTTCCAGATATGAAAGTAGCCGTATTGGTCAACCGCTTCTCCGCATCAGCCGCTGAAATTGTAGCTGGTGTATTTCAGGATTTGGACCATGGTGTTCTGATTGGTGAACGCACCTTCGGCAAAGGCCTTGTACAGAACATACGTCCGTTGAGCTACGGCGGCAATCTGAAACTGACTACCGCCAAATATTACATTCCGAGCGGCCGCTGCATTCAAGCCATTGACTACAGCCACCGCAACGAAGACGGCAGTGTGGGTAGAGTGCCCGATAGTCTGACCACTGTATTTCTGACCAAGAGAGGACGTGAAGTGCGTGACGGAGGTGGTGTAAGTCCCGATATCGAAGTAAAACAGCCGGAAGGCATCAACATCTGCTACTATCTGTTTGTAGAGAACATGTTTTTTGACTACGCTACTGAGTATTGTCAACGTCATCCTAGCATTGCACCCGCTCAGGAATTTACGTTGACCGATGAGGATTTTGCTGATTTCGAAGCTTTCCTCACCAAAAAGGAATTTACCTATCAGACACAAACGGCCAGTTATCTGGAAAGTTTGAAAGACCTGATTAAATTTGAACAACTCGACTCCATAGCAGCCAACGAATTGAAAGCTTTGGAAGAGAAAATCAAGCCCAACATATCGGAAGAGCTCAAACGCAACCGCAAGGAAATAGAGGAAATGCTCGGTTCGGAAATCATCAAGCGTTATTACTACCAAAAAGGCGACATCATCTATACCCTCCGCACCAATAAGGATTTCAGCGAAGCTAAAGAACTACTGAACGATGAAAAGCGCTACAAGAAGATACTGAACATGAACTAAACCCTTGCATCAATATAACAAGAACGAGTCAGGACCGCTTCCCGGCTCGTTCTTGTTTATTTTTTTGCTAACAAATTCAATACTGCGCTCCCGTGCGCATAAGCTAACAGTCGGGACAATTACCATCGCAGCAAGCGCAACTGCATTCCGCCAAATCCATCTTAATAATTTCCTCCAAATAGAAGCGTGCAAACGCCTTTTTTATCTCATCGCGCACACGGCGGAATTCGCTATCGATAAATTCAGGTGTACCCGTAGCATGTGAAGGGTCATCGAAACCAATATGCAAACGTTTGCCCACCTTACCGACAAAAGCAGGACAAGACTCATTGGCTCCTCCACACACGGTTATAACATAATCCCATTCTTGATTAAGATAATGATTTACATGCGTAGGCACATGAGAACTGATGTCAATGCCCACCTCGCTCATCACCTCAACAGCCTTTGGATTTACCTGCGCTGCCGGTTCGGTGCCACCAGAAAAAACCTGTAAAGAAGCATCGAATGACTGCAAAAAGCCATGAGCCATCTGGCTGCGGCAACTATTACCTGTACAAAGAATCAATATTTTCATGTTTTCCACTCATTGATATCCAACAAAACTTACTATTCAAAAATATATCTTCCCTCCTCTACCCTATTTTATCATAAAATCCAATTAAACAAATAACCAGACAGAATGATAAAGAAAGTAACCGTACCGAAGAAGATACCAATAAGACGCCAAGTCATCACCTTTTTAAGCAAGGTAGCTTCCGGCAAAGAAAGTCCAACCACAGCCATCATGAAAGCAATGGCTGTCCCAATGGGAATACCTTTGGCCACAAACACCTCAATAACAGGCACAATACCCGCTGCATTGGCATACATAGGAACAGCCAGCAACACAGAAAGCGGAACTGCAAACCAATTGTCTTTTGACATGTATTGCTCAAAAAATCCTTCGGGCACATATCCATGCATGGCAGCACCTATAGCGATACCAATCAAAATATAGACCAGGACACCACGCACAATTTTCCAGGCATCGCGAATGATGACAGGCAGCCGCTTGATAAAAGCGGTATGGTCTTTTTCCCATTCCAACGACTGAGCTGAAGA
>CALUKG010000031.1 GCA_944321155.1 uncultured Bacteroidales bacterium
TCTGACGGATAATAGTTATTTGGTATATGGATATGCAAACCCTTTGCCAAATCTCTCTGATATTCATGATGAAGTGTATTTCGTGCATATTCGGCATGTCCTGTTACAAAAACACGCTTCCTGAGTTTATCTTCCACCATATATACCCCCGCTATATCAGAAGTTGCCACAATCTGCAAATCCTTCACACATTCAATTTCATCCGCACGCACCTCCGTATAACGGCTGTGAGGGATAAAGAACACATCGTCAAAGCCCCACACTATCTCTGTATCAGGCACACGTAAGGTGTGTGGAAACACCCCGAACATCTTATCGGTGAACGCATGTTTTGTTACCCCATAATAATGATATAAAGCTGCCTGCGCTCCCCAGCAGACACACAAGATACTCCGTACATGATTCGTGGCCCAATCCATGACTTGACACAACTCCTTCCAATAGTCCACCTGTTCAAAAGGCAAGTGTTCGACAGGCGCGCCGGTAAGTATCATACCATCATATTCATCTGCGGCAATCCTATCAAAATCCTTATAAAAGGTTTCCACATGTTTCATAGGAGTATTCTTGGATATATGCGATTTCATACGCAAGAAATCGACCGTCATATCATAAGGAGCATGTGCCAACAAGCGCAGGAAATCACGTTCCGCATCCCGCTTGACCGGCATCAGATTAACAATAAGAATACGCAATGTACGGGACGTATTCTCCGCTTTTCCACACAACAGTTCCCTTGCGATTCCCTCATTACACAGGTCTTCTATCACAGGAAAACCGTCAGGTAAAATCAATGACATAAAACAACCAATCCTTTCTTTTAGAAATACTTCAAATATATTCGTCTGTAATCAGACGTTTGCATAAACCTTTCAAAAAAATCTTCCAATGACTGATGCAGCTTGTGGGCTGACTTTGACACCACCCATCCGCATGGCTGGTCTACCCCCAAAGCCAAATCAAAATCCGTTTCCGGGAAAACATGTTTCCAACAACGCGCATCGAGCGACATACACATAGTATAGGCAATATCCCCCCGCTGCAACATGTACAACAAGTCCTCCTCTGAGCAAGCATTTATCACAAACCGAGGAATGGAATCGGCAATTTCCTCCTCCAAGAAATCCAGACGCATTTCATAGGCAGAATTCTCAGGCATCACTACCAAGCGGTTTACCATCTCAAGCGGACTGTTCAATTTATCTTTTGCATCATGCTGAGCCAGACACAAATGTGCATAATACAAAGGTCCTACCGCTTCGTATTTTCGTCTTATCGGCTCCGTGAGTGGAATGGTAGCTGCCACCAAATGTCCCGCACCTTGCGACAGACTTTTCAGTTGATTGTCCAAACCATCCACCACAACCACCTCCAGTTCCAGTCCCATCGAACCGGTATAGGCTTTGACCATTTCATAATAAAATCCCATCGTATCCACCAAATGTTCACTGCAAAAGCCCATGTGGCTGTCATCCATGATGACTGTCAAACGACCCTCCTCCTTGATACGCGACAAATCATCACTCCCCATACCACGCCAATCCACACACACCAAACTGACTACCAATGCAACCGCCAAAGCACCGAGTATCACTTTTCGGCGTTGCTGCTTCGTCATATTTTTTGATTCGTCCTGCATATAGACCATCTATCTTACAAGGATTTTATTGGTGCAAAGATACGGCTTTTTTCTCATACATTCTCCTAATACTCACCAACTATCGGAAAAACACAGCAGACACATATATCTTTTTGCTCACAGACATAAGCAGGTAAAATATTCAGGCCAACAGAATAAAATTTGTTAATCAACATAAAAGCATTGTTTAAATTAATTCACTACAATACCTTTGCACAATAAAAACATTTACAAACCAAATTTATTATGAAACACAAAATTCTCACATTTGCCCTTGCCTTATTGACAGCAGCAAGTGCAGGAGCCTATGATTTTAAAGTCAATGGGCTTTGTTATAACATCCTCTCCTCAACAGAGGTGGAAGTAACGTATGAAAATATTGAAAGCGAAACAAGCAATTACCCCGCCCTCAGTGGTGCGGTCAATATTCCTGCTTCGATTACGTATGAAAACAATGAGTACAATGTCACAGGAATTGGATATGGTACTTTTGCATACTGCAGTGCCATTAGCTCTGTCAACATACCAACTGGTATCAGATACATAAATAGTGACGCTTTTGACAAGTGCCAACAATTAAGTGAAATAGTATGGAATGTATCCTCCGGCAACTCTGAATGGTGGTACAACATATTTGATGATTCCCCGATACGCACAGTCACTTTTGGAGAATCGGTACAAGATATCCCAAACAACGTTTTTACTAATATGAGAACACTCTCTACCATCAACGTGCTTGCCACAACGCCACCATCCATCACGCCATCCACTTTCAGAGGCATAAACACCTCTGCCACCATCAGAGTGCCCGAAAGCAGCAGAGAAGCTTATCTAGCTGACCCAAGCTGGAAACAACTGCTTGACATGGCTTCCGGCCAAATCAGCGGAACAATCGGCTATAATCAGAACCTCACATGGACACTGACTTTTGCCGACAGCACACTCACCATCTCCGGTACAGGAAATATGGATTATATAGACAGCGAAAACGCATGGAAAACTTTTTCTTCCTCTATTGCCAAAGTGATCATTGAAGAAGGTGTGACTAACATCGCTAATCAAGCTTTCGACCGCCACTTTAGCTTAAGGGAAGTCACTATACCAAGTAGCATAACAAGTATAGGAAGCGCTGCTTTCTACTATACAGACCTCTACAACAACGAAAGCAACTGGACAAACGGAGGACTTTACATTAACAACTGCCTGATAGCGACAAGCGACCAGCAAATGGACGAAACGGGTCATTTTACCGTAGTCGACGGAACAAGACTGATTGCGGATGATGCATTCAGCTCCAATAGCTGGCTGACAGGCGTAACCCTACCTAACAGCGTAGTCCATATCGGAGAATCTGCATTTTACGCTTGTTCACAACTAGCACAAATAACCATACCGTCAGCTGTAACTTACATAAGCAATTCTACTTTTGAGGGATGTTTACAACTGACGCAAATAACTATACCGGCAGCCGTAACCTACATAGGAGCATCTGCCTTTGCCAGATGTCCCCTCTCCACTATCACCGTGCTTGCCACAACGCCACCAAGTATCACGCCATCCACTTTCAACGGTCTCACACCACCTATCACACTCACCATCCCAGAAGGAAGCAGAGAGGCTTATTTGGCCGATCCTAACTGGAAACGTTTGCTCGATATAGCCAGTGGAAGAATCAGCGGCACCATTGGCTATGAACAAAACCAAACATGGACACTGACCTTTGCCGACAGCACACTCACCATCTCGGGAATAGGGGAAATGGGTTATATAGACTATGAAAACTCTTGGCAATCTTTTTCTTCTTCTGTTGCCAAAGTGATTATTGAAGAAGGAATTACCAGCATCGTTTATAATGCTTTCTACAACCACTACAACTTAAGGGAAATCACTATACCCAACAGTGTAACAAGTATAGAAAGAAATGCTTTCTACGGAACAGCCCTCTACTACAACGAAAACAACTGGACCAATGGTGCGCTTTACATTGACAATTGTCTGATAACAACAAGCGAGCAGCCAACTGGCGAAACGGGGCATTTCACCATAGCCGACGGCACAAGAATCATTGCAAATGAAGCCTTCAGTTACAGAAGTTGGCTGACGGGCATCACCTTACCTAACAGCGTAACAAGTATAGGTGAACGAGCATTTTATAATTGCAATCAGCTTACACACATAACCTTGCCATCGGCTGTAACTCACATAGGTAGCAAAGCATTTGCAAGATGTTCACTCAACACCATTACCGTGCTTGCCACAACGCCACCAACCATCACAACCAATACTTTCAGCGGTCTCATTCCATCTGCCACCATCACCATTCCCGAAGGAAGCAGAGATGCTTATCTGGCTGACCCGAACTGGAAACGTCTGCTTGACATGGCTTCCGGCCAAATCAGCGGAACAATCGGCTATGATCAGAACCTCACATGGACGCTGGTCTTTGCCGATAGTACACTCACCATATCCGGTACAGGAGAAATGGGCTATATAAATGAATATGAATCATGGCAATCTTTTTTTTCTTCCATTGCCAAAGTGGTCATTGAAGAAGGAGTGACCAGCATCGCCAATGGTGCATTCTACAGCCACAGCAACTTAAGAGAAGTCACTATTCCAATCAGCGTAACACGTATAGAAAACGATGCTTTCTACGAAACTGCTCTCTACAACAATAGAAGTGGCTGGACAGAGGGCGGACTTTACATTGACAATTGCCTAATAGCTACAAGCGAGTGGCAAATGGGCGAAACGGGTCATTTTACCATTGCCGACGGGACGAGGGTCATTGCTGATAATGCCTTCAGATACAGAAACTGGCTGACGGGCGTCACCCTACCTAACAGCTTAACAAATATAGGTGAACGAGCATTTTATAATTGCAATCAGCTTACACAAATAACCTTGCCATCGGCTGTAACTCACATAGGTAGCGAAGCATTTGCAGGATGTTCACTCTCCGCCATCAATGTATTGGCCACAAATCCTCCAGCCATCACCTCATCCACTTTCAGCGGCCTCGCTCCGTCTGCCACCATCACCATTCCTGAAGGAAGCAGAGAGGCATATATGGCAGATCCTAACTGGAAACGCCTGCTTGACATGGCATCCGGTGAAATCAGCGGAACTTTTGGTGACAATCAGAACCTCACATGGACACTGACCTTTGCAGACAGCACGCTTACTATATCCGGTACAGGAGGAATGGGTTATATAGACAGTGAAAACTCTTGGAAGGCTTTTTCTTCCTATGTTGCCAAAGCGGTCATTGAAGAAGGCGTGACCGACATCAATTATGAAGCATTCCGCTACCACGAAAATTTAAGGGAAGTCACCATACCGGGCAGCGTAACAAGAATAGGATCCGATGCGTTTTACGGAACAGCCCTCTATAACAACGAAAGCAACTGGACAGACGGTGCACTTTACATTGACAACTGTTTGGTTGCGACAAGAGAGTGGCTAATGGACGAAACGGGTCATTTTACCGTAGCCGGCGGAACAAGAATCATTGCAGATGGAGCATTCAGCTACAGAAACTGGCTGACAGGAGTCACCATACCTAACAGTGTAACCCACATAGGGGATTATATTCTAAGAGGATGCGAAAACCTTGCTTCTATCACTGTGCTTGCCACAACACCACCTGTTATCACATCATACACTTTTGAGGGAGTCAACACCGGTATACAGCTTACCATACCCGAAGGCAGCACGGCACTTTATGAGGCTGACCCAATCTGGAACAGTTTCCTCCAATTCTGTTCCGGCATCATTAGTGGCACATGCGGCGAAAATCTTACTTGGACATTGACCCTTGCCGACAATACACTTACTATTTCGGGAACAGGGGATATGTACGAAAAGGAACAATGGGGCGACCATCCTCTGCCTTGGCAACAATTCAACTCTTACATCCATACGGTCAACATCACTGAAGGTGTGACAAGCATAAGCGATGGTGCTTTTATGAGTTGCTACAATCTAACAGATATAAACATCCCAAACAGCATCAATAAGATTGGAGCAAATGCATTTATGAACACTCAATTATACAACGATGACTCTAATTGGAACAATGGGGCGCTATATATAGACAATTGTCTGATAGCAACAAACAGCGAAGCAATTGGAGATTATGCTATTACCGAAGGCACAAGAATCATTGCGGATGGAATATTCAGCTATAACTATGAATATAGAGACTACCTGACCGGCATCTCCATTCCAGCCAGTGTAACCCATATTGGAGATGAAGCTTTTGCTTACTGCGAGAATCTCTCCGTAATCAACGTTGCTGCTGCCACTCCACCTGTCATTACCGACCAAACCTTCTACAGAATCAGTACTAATCTCCAGATAACCGTACCGGCGGGAAGCGAATCGCTTTATTTGGCAGATCCGAATTGGAAGCGCCTATTCGACATTGCTTCCGGAGTTGTAGAAGGTGTCTGCGGCGACCACCTGACATGGGTGCTCAATCTGGCTGACAGCACACTGACCATTTCCGGCTATGGTGACATGTATGATTATGATGTATGGAACGATGAGACCTATTTCCCTATGCCATGGGAAGAATTCATTTACGACAACATAAAGAACATCATATTGCCCGATGGCATCACTTCCATAGGTGATTTCGCATTTCTCAACGACAGCTATAATATGACTTCCATCCATCTACCAGAAGGTATCCGCCGCATTGGCAAATATGCCTTTGCTGGAAATTATGGTCTGACCAGCATTTCTATTCCAGCCAGTGTGGAGCTGATTGATACCGCTGCATTTTATTATTGCACGGAACTGACAGCTGTTCAAGTTAACAGCAACAACCGCCACTATTGTTCTGAAAATGGAGTTTTGTTCAATAAAGATAAAAGTACACTCATTATTTATCCTGCAAAGAAACAAGACAGTTATTATGCTCTTCCTTCCAATGTCAAAGTGATTGAAACAGCTGCATTTATGAGTTGCCAAGCTCTGACAGAGATTATCCTTCCTTATGGTTTGACAACCATAAGTGTGGAAGCATTTAATTATTGCACTAACCTTGCTGAAATCACTATTCCCAACAGCGTCAATTATATAGGAGAATATGTACTTTATGAAACTGCCCTCTATAATGACGAAAGCAATTGGACTGATGGATGTTTGTATTGGGACAACTGCCTCATAGCTACCAACTACGAGATTCCTGCAAGCTATACAATCCCAAGCGGAACGAGACTCATTGCCGGTGGTACTTTCAATACTAGTGAACTGAGGGAAATCACCATTCCTGCCAGTGTTATAAGCATAGGAGAAGAATCCTTCAACTGGTGCAACAACCTTCAAAAGATGACAGTCTATGCCCAAATACCTCCTATGCTTGGTGCCAATGTTTTCGAAAACGTCAACCGTAACATACCATTATATGTGCCTGCAGGTTCATTGGAACGTTACAGCGAAGCTGCTATATGGAATGAATTCCAATTGCAAGCCATGCCTGCCACCGATTTGCAAACAACTATTGCAGATGGCTTTGAAAGCTTGGTTATAACCAATGGTACGTTGTATAATCCAGTAGGATTACCAATAAGCATCTTTGACATGCAAGGACGTCTTATTTACAATGGGGCAGAATCTATAGTCAATATGGCAACCGGTATTTACATTGTACGTATCGAGAATTCTGCCAGAAAAGTATTCATACCATAGTAAACAAAGAATATCATAAACTTAATTGAGAAGTGCATTGGATATCCAGTGCACTTTTCTTTCATACATACACTTCTGCTCTTATTCACATGCTTATTCCACTCCACAAGAAACGTATCAGAAACTATCACATTAAACAAAAAGGTCATCTTTCTTGTCCTTTTCAAAGAAAAAAGCAACAAGCAGGCTGATTATGCAAAAAAATTAGCATTTCAGTCCTTTCTTTTGACAAAAAGATGTACCTTTGCAAACGATACGACAAAAGAAATTTAATTGATTATACATTTTATTCCTAATCTAAAAACACATCTTTTACGACAATGGAAAGCAAAAAAAGAGTTTACACCTTCGGCAATGGAAAAGCAGAAGGTGAAGCAGGAATGAGGAACCTGCTAGGCGGAAAAGGTGCCAACCTTGCCGAAATGAACCTCATTGGAGTACCCGTTCCCCCGGGATTCACTATCACTACCGACGTTTGTAACGAATATTACGAAATAGGAAAAGAGAAAACAGTTGAGTTACTCAAAAATGATGTTGAGGCTGCATTAAAGCATGTAGAAGGTTTGATGAACTCCAAATTTGGAGACACCACTAACCCACTGTTGGTTTCTGTACGTTCAGGTGCACGTGCTTCCATGCCTGGTATGATGGATACCATCTTGAACCTCGGTTTGAACGACAAGGTAGTGGAAGGATTGGTTAAGAAGACCAACAATCCACGTTTTGTTTGGGATTCTTACCGCCGTTTCGTACAAATGTATGGCGACGTTGTTTTGGGCATGAAACCTGTCAACAAAACAGATATCGACCCATTTGAAGCTATCATTGAAGAAGTAAAAGAAGCCAAAGGCGTTAAGTTGGATACTGAACTTACCGTTGAAGACCTTCAAACGTTGGTTACCCGTTTCAAAGCTGCTGTCAAGAAGCAAACAGGCAAAGATTTCCCAGAATGTGCTTACGAACAACTTTGGGGTGCTATCTGTGCTGTATTTGACAGCTGGATGAACGAACGTGCCATCCTTTACAGAAAAATGGAAGGAATACCTGCTGAATGGGGAACTGCTGTCAACGTTCAAGCCATGGTATTCGGAAACATGGGTAACACTTCTGCTACTGGTGTGGCATTCAGCCGTGACGCTGCAACAGGTGAAGACCTTTTCGTAGGTGAATACCTCATCAATGCTCAAGGTGAAGACGTGGTTGCCGGTATCCGTACCCCACAACAAATCACCAAAATCGGCTCACAACGTTGGGCTAAATTGCAAGGCATCTCAGAAGAAGAACGTGTGGCCAAATATCCTTCAATGGAAGAGGCTATGCCGGAAATCTACAAAGAACTGGATGCTCTCCAAACCAAATTGGAAAATCACTATAAAGATATGCAGGACATGGAATTTACTGTACAAGAAGGTAAACTCTGGTTCTTGCAAACCCGTAACGGCAAACGTACCGGTGCGGCAATGGTAAAAATTGCCATGGATATGCTTCACCAAGGACTTATCGACGAAAAAACTGCCGTATTGCGCGTAGAGCCTAATAAACTTGACGAATTGCTCCACCCAATCTTTGACAAGGAAGCATTGAAGAAAGCTGTTGTCCTCACCAAAGGTTTGGCTGCATCACCAGGTGCTGCTTGTGGTAAAATCGTGTTCAACGCAGAAGACGCAACCGTATGGCATGCCAACGGCGAACGCGTAGTTATGGTACGTATTGAAACTTCACCAGAAGACTTGGCAGGTATGGCTGCCGCAGAAGGTATTCTTACTGCCCGCGGCGGTATGACTTCACACGCTGCCGTTGTGGCTCGTGGTATGGGTAAATGCTGCGTATCTGGTGCTGGCGAACTGGTTATTGACTACAATGCTAAAACCGTTACCGTAAACGGTCACGTATTGAAAGAAGGTGATTACATCTCACTCAACGGTTCTACCGGTGACGTTTATCTTGGTGCTGTAGCAACCAAAGAAGCTGAATTGGATGCCGACTTCACTGAATTGATGAATCTGGCAGACAAATACACCCGTCTGAAAGTACGCACCAATGCAGATACTCCACACGATGCTAGCGTTGCCCGCAAGTTCGGTGCTGTAGGTATCGGTTTGTGCCGTACAGAGCACATGTTCTTTGAAGGCGAAAAAATCCGTGCTATGCGCGAAATGATTTTGGCAGAAACTGCAGAAAACCGCCGCAAAGCATTGGAAAAAATCCTGCCTTATCAAAAAGCTGACTTCAAAGGCATTTTCAAGGCTATGGCCGGATATCCTGTAACAGTTCGTCTGCTCGACCCACCTTTGCACGAGTTTGTGCCACATGAAGAAAAAGAACAACGTGAATTGGCAGAAATCATGGGTGTACCTTTTGAAACAGTCCGTCAGCGTGTTGCTTCACTCCACGAAGCCAACCCAATGTTGGGACACCGCGGTTGCCGTCTTGGAAACACCTATCCGGAAATTACTGAAATGCAAACCCGCGCCATACTTGGAGCAGCTCTTGAGTTGAAGAAAGAAGGCGTAGAGACACATCCGGAAATCATGGTGCCATTGACCGGTATTCTTTACGAATTTGCCAACCAAGAGAAAATCATCCGCGAAACAGCTGCCAAGTTGTTTGAAGAAATGGGTGATAGCATTGACTTCAAGGTAGGTACTATGATTGAAATTCCACGTGCTGCTCTTACAGCTAACCGCATCGCAACCAAGGCTGAATTCTTCTCATTCGGTACCAACGACTTGACACAGATGACATTCGGATATAGCCGCGATGATATTGCCAGCTTCTTGCCTGCATATCTGGATATGAAGATCTTGAAAAACGACCCATTCCAGGTACTTGACCAGAACGGTGTTGGACAATTGGTTCAAATGGCCACAGAAAAAGGCCGCGCTGTTCGTCCTGACTTGAAATGCGGTATTTGCGGTGAACACGGAGGCGAACCTTCTTCTGTAGAATTCTGCCACCGCGTAGGATTGGATTATGTAAGCTGCTCACCATTCCGTGTACCTATTGCACGTTTGGCTGCGGCGCAAGCTGCTATCAAAGAACAGAAATAATTCATCACCAATTATACTGGAGAATAAGAGTGCCTCACCAACAGGCACTCTTATTTTTTTGACATTTTGTCAACAAACAAATATTGAAAACCTTTATCGTTTTAACCAACACTTTCTTTTTAACACAAATAAAGCTACACACATCAAAAAAGCAAGTCTAAAATTTGGAGTATGAAAGTGTAATAAGTATTTTTGCACGCGATAAATTTAATCCTAAAAAAATACGTATCATGAAAAAAGCATTTTTATTCCTATTTGCTGCTACCGTTGCAGCTGCCATGAGTTTTTCATCATGCACAAATCCTCCTGTTGACCCAGGTGACGGCGACAAAACTCCAACTGATTCTATCCCAGTAAATGATTCTACTGACACAGAAAACCCTGGAAATGGAAACACGGACGAAATGTCAGAACAATGGGCTGAATTGAACAGAATCGTCAAAGAAGCCTTTAAAACAACTGTAACCATACCTGAACCAGAAGGAGAATATCAGTTTACCGTAACCAAGGGAGCTGCATTTGGAAACTGGGTATCAGGCCGCTACGAATTGACATTCAACCCACAAAAGATTGATGCCGTATTGAACTACCCACAAGTTCTGAAAAAAGCAGGTTGGAAAAAGGTCATCAACGGCAATGAAGAACAAGGATATGTAACCTACTATTCAGATACGAAAGATTACCTTATCATGCCACATATAGACGAAGCAACACATCAATTTGCCATTCTCTATATTTATAGTAGAAGTGATGTCGGCACCATTTCCAACTGGGAAGAGATTGAATAAAAAACTCATATAAAAAAGCCCACCTTAAAGTGGGCTTTTTTAATGAAATATGCAATCCTGCATTCTGTTATACCTTCCTTATTCTCCATTCATTTGGATACAGATTATTACTACGATTTCCCAGATTCTTCACCCACCCTATCGGAAGCTCATTATATTTCAACAGAACATATCCTAAAGGAGCATCTGTCAACTGCATTGCCTCTCCACGAAGGTATTTCAAACTATCTTCCAATCCTAAATTAACGGAACTAAAAGCCTCCCGGTTTATATGCTTTGAAAGCGCCAAACCTTGCTGCGGTATCAACGATTTACCCTTTTGCTCCGCCAATTTCACTCCTGCCGACAATACCCTCATTCGCTCAATCAGGCTCTCCATTATCTCTGCATAAGCAGTTGGCAGGGCACGCACAAAAGTTCCTGCCGACGACAAGGTGAAATCACCCACTAGCCATTTCTTTAACTCGGAAGGGATTACAGACGACTTGCTTTTTTTGTTATTCTTTATCTTACGGACATGCGTTGAAGTTGGCGCCGTTTTACTCAATACAGCCATGAACAGACCTTCGCCCTGCGTCTTATGCGGAAAAAAGCGATAGCCTTCTCCATATGTAGTAATATTCCATTTTTCCTCTATGTCAAGGGGTACATATTCAGCACCCAGTTCCTCCATTATCCAATTTACATTTTCTTCATCCTCTTCCCTATTGAAAGTACAGGTACTGTAAACCAATATACCCCCTTCTTTCAGTGCTGGCCATATGGCTGTCAGTATTTCACGCTGCCGCTCCGCGCACATACGCACATTTGCAGGTGACCACTCGGCAATAGCTCCCTCGTCTTTACGAAACATGCCTTCACCCGAACATGGTGCATCTACCAATATAGCATCGAACATCACACCTGACGATGCAAAATCAGCCGGCTGATTATTACAAACGACAGTATTGCCATTGCCCCATTTCTGAATATTTTCCGAAAGGATATAAGCCCGAGAACGCACCACCTCATTGGCCACCAAAAGTCCATGGGAAAGATATTGCGATGCCAATGTTGACTTTCCCCCTGGAGCTGCACATAAGTCCAACACGACCGCATCATGCGAAACGCATTGACGTAAAGCCTGATAGAGAAACATTGAAGAGGCTTCCTGTACATAATAAGCCCCTGCATGAAATAAAGGGTCCTTAGTAAAAAATGGTCTTTCAGGCAGATAACAACCGTCAGGGCACCATGGCACAGGCATTTTATCGTCAAAAAGTGCCAATTTATCATTCACTCGTACACTCACAGGAGTATCGGACGACAACGCAGCCAAAAAGGCATCGCATTCATCCGACAGCAAAGTGCGCATATTATCAACAAAAGCCGAAGGAAATTCCATAGAATATTTATTTATTGCAAAGATACGACTTTCCACCACAACACACAATGTGATTCATTCAACATCATACCTACAAAATAGCTTTTGCCAACTGAACAAAAAAACGTAACTTTGCAGCGAGTTAATGGGACATTCCCATAAAGCATAATCAAGAGGTATGAAAGAACGTATAGAAGAATTACTGAAACAAGTAAAGACACTTGAGGCTAGCAACCATGAAGAGCTTGAAGCTTTGCGTATTAAATATTTGAGTAAAAAAGGAGAAATCTCCGCTTTGTTCAACGATTTCCGCAATGTTGCCAACGAAGAGAAGAAGGAAATCGGAAAATTGCTCAATGAACTGAAAAATGCGGCTCAAGACCGCATCAATGAAATCCGTGCCGGCTTTGAGGCCAAAGAATCAAAAGGTGATTCTCTTGACCTGACCCGTACGGCTGACAGCATTGCATTGGGAACCCGTCACCCCATTTCATTGGTACGCAATGAAATCATTGACATTTTCTCACACCTTGGCTTCACCGTAGCTGACGGACCGGAAGTGGAAGACGACTGGCATGTATTTGGTGCTTTGAACTTCCCACCCGAGCATCCGGCACGCGATATGCAAGATACATTTTTTGTTGAAAAGAATCCGGATGTTCTGTTGCGTACACACACTTCAAGCGTACAATCACGCGTAATGGAACGTACACAACCTCCTATCCGTGTTCTCTGTCCAGGACGCGTTTACAGAAATGAGGCTATCTCAGCACGTGCACACTGCTTCTTCCACCAAGTGGAAGGTTTGTATATTGACAAGAACGTTTCTTTTGCCGATTTGAAACAGGCTTTGCTTTATTTTGCCAAGGAAATGTTCGGACCGGAAACCAAAATCCGTCTGCGTCCTTCTTACTTCCCATTTACGGAACCTAGTGCCGAAATGGATATTTCATGTAACCTCTGCGGTGGTAAGGGCTGTTCTTTCTGCAAGCACACCGGCTGGGTGGAAATACTTGGTTGCGGTATGGTTGACCCGAATGTATTGGAAGCCAACGGCATTGACAGCAAGGTATACTCCGGCTATGCATTTGGTATGGGTGTAGAACGTATTACCAACCTGAAATATCAAGTGAAGGACTTGCGTATGTTCTCAGAAAATGACATCCGCTTCCTGCGCCAGTTTGAAAACGCATAAACAAAACGAGAAAATATAAAAATCGAGGCTGTATCCATTGGGATATGGCCTCGATTTTTTATATGCTTGCCTATGCTATATTTAGATTGACCAGTTGGGCGGCAATGGCCGGCAAAGCCATACGAAATACCAAAGGCAGCAGACGGTCTGTGCCTAAACGTTCTTCATAATGTTTTTCCATTACATCAAACCTTCCAAATCAAGAGAAACGTTTTTCCTATAGCCGGAACTACAAAATTGGGCTATCGGATTCCCGGCTTCATCCACAAGACGAACTTCCACATAAGGTATCTTGGCATGCGCATAGACCTCTACGGCTTCCGCATAAACGTATCCACTGCTGACAGAGTGGAAAAAAGTAATATGCGCATTCAGGGAAAGAGTAAGCTGATTGCGACTATTGGCAACAGCCGCAAAAGCCAAGTCGGCAAGTGTGAACAAAGCCCCTCCCTGACATACACCCCCAGCATTCAAATGGCGCTCGGTCACTTGCATGCGTGCACGTGCATAGCCTTCACGCACTTCCAGCAGTTCGACACCCGCTTCGGCCGCAAAGCGGTCGTTGACCAACATATCTTTAAGTGTTTTCATATCGTCTTGTTACAATCAATCCATTATTTCAAAAAAGCATGACCTTCATCAGCCCCCATCATTTATATAAGAATACCATACGTGACGGAATATCACCCGTGCGCACCTGCCACAGTTCCTTGCCTGTAGGGTCATAACAATGCAAAAGTCCGCTCGACACATAATTTTTCGCATCGGTTACAAACAACTGACGGTTGTAGGGATTAATTAATAGACCGTATGGCATCTTATAAGTATCGGCCGAGGAAGCCTCTATAAAACAATCCGTTACCGACTTGCAGCTATTGACGTCTATTATCCCAAATATGAAATCGGAAGCGTCGGGCATGGAAGAGGCATGGATATAGTAAAGGGAATCGCCACAAATCCGCATAACGGAACAAGCATAGTCCAATGTGTCAATTTTCACTTCAGCCAAATCGGGAGAAAAAGGCGTCAGAAGGTAAAGAGCAGGAGCACGTCCCTCATCGGGATTATCCAAATCGCCCCGACCACTCACCCACAAGCGGCCTTGAGTGTCCTGCTCGACACACTGTAAATTCATGCCCAACTCCAGCTTGCGCACCTGTTTCATTGTCGCACGATTGATGACGGAAAGCGTATTGTCATAATTCGGCTTTCTATAACCTCCAGAATTAGCCACATAAATATAATTGTCCGTTGCCAGCAGTTCTTCCGGCTGATAGCCCACCGTTACCTGTCGGGTTATTTTCAAGGTAGTGGTATCCACTTCAAAAACAGCCCCCTGCTGTGCATCAGGGTCGATGGAGACCGGGCCCACATAAGAAGACACATAGGCCTTGCCACCTGCAAAATCAATGAAGCGGCAATTGGGTATATCAATCTGTCCCAACCTTTTACAGGTGCGTGCATCCATCACCTCCACCTTGTGAGAACAGTTGATGACAGCATAGAGTTTGGAACCGTATATGGCGATATCGTTACCAACATCTCCCAATTCCTTGATGACTTCAGGGTTTCGTTCTGAATAAATATTCCTTATAAATACGGCATTGACCAAATCGACATAATCGATAGTCGCCTTATTGCTCCCCATGTTGCCTTCATTCAATATATAAATGCCTATCGGTTCGTCAGACGCAAAACTCTCCAACGAACGGGGTTCAAACGGCAATTGTTCATATTCGGCAGGAATCAGCAATTCTTCTCCACGACAGGCACACAGGAACAGGACCAAGACAAACCAAAAAATTTTCATAGACAAAGACTGAAAAATTGCATGCAAAGGTAGTGAAAGACGATAGGAGAACAAAATACAGAAAGTCCATAACAAAAATAAACTACATACTGAGGGTACAAGCAGCACTCAAATTTCCACACTTGCCTAAGCCATAATGACGCAACCCTGCAGCAAGAATCAAGAAAATGCACACTTGGGCTTACTGCAAAAAAAGGCGACAAAATGACAAGAAAAAAGAGTTTTTCGACAAGAAAAGCGGTAATTATTTGCTTATTAAAGTAAAAATCCGTACTTTTGCACCGAATGTTGGAGGAAGGAGGGGACGAGAAGTCCCCTCTTCTGTTTAAGATGCATACTTCCTGAATTATGATTGACAAAGCCAAACTACAGCAAATAGCAGAAAATTATCTGGCCAATACAGATTGTTACCTTGTTGACATTACGGTTTCAACCGACAATAAAATCGTTGTTGAATTGGATTCGGACAAGCCCATTTCGATTGATTTCTGCGTAGAAATGAACAGATATATCGAATCACAATTTGACCGTGACAAGGAAGACTATGAATTGGAAGTAGGTTCTTCCGGCTTGACAGAACCTTTCAAGATAGTTCGTCAATATGTGAAAAACATTGGAAATGAAGTTGAGGTTTTGACCAAAGACGGCCGTAAGCTGTATGGCATTATCAATGATGCGGACGAAAACGGATTTTTGCTGGAAACCACCAAAGAAGTAAAATTGGAGGGTGCCAAGCGCAAAACCCGCATAACCGAAGAGGAACATTTTGATTATCAAGACGTAAAATATACAAAATATCTAATCAGATTCAAATAACAATGGCAAAGAAAGAAACCGTCAATCTAATTGACACGTTTTCAGAATTTAAAGAGTTGAAGAACATCGACAGAAAAACATTCATCGGTGTTATGGAGGAATCATTCCGTAGTGTCATTGCCAAAATGTTTGGCACGGATGAGAACTATGATGTGATTGTCAATCCTGACAAGGGCGATTTTGAGATCTATCGTAACCGCACTGTAGTGGCCGACAACGAACTCAAAAATCCTAATCTGGAGATTGCATACAGTGAAGCCCGTCAAATTGACGAGGAATGCGAATTGGGTGAAGAAATTACCGACAAGGTGAACTTCCTTGATTTTGGAAGACGTGCCATTTTGAACCTCAGACAGACTTTGGCTTCCAAGATTCTTGAGTTGCAGAAAGAAGGAATCTACAACCAATACAAAGAATTGGAAGGTCAAATCGTTTCTGCCGAGCTTTATCAGATATGGAAAAAGGAGATGCTGTTGATTGATGAAGACGGAAATGAACTGTATTTGCCAAAAACGGAACAGATTCCCGGTGATTTCTACCACAAAGGTGATATGGTGCGCGCAGTAGTGGCATATGTTGACAATACGAACAATAACCCACGCATTACCTTGTCAAGAACATCTCCTCTGTTCTTGCAACGTTTGTTTGAATGTGAAGTGCCAGAAGTACACGACGGACTGATTACCATCAAGAAGATTGCCCGCATTCCGGGAGAACGTGCAAAAGTTGCCGTTGAATCATTTGATGAACGCATTGACCCTGTTGGTGCCTGCGTGGGTGTTAAAGGTGCACGTATTCATGGCATTGTAAGAGAATTGCGCAATGAAAACATTGACGTTATCAACTATACCAACAATACAACCCTGTTCATTACACGTGCATTGAACCCAGCAAAGGTTTCTTATGTGGAACTGGACGAGGAAAACAAGAAGGCAGATGTGTACATGCATCCGGAAGAAGTGTCGTTGGCTATCGGAAAAGGCGGTTTGAACATAAAGCTGGCCAGCATGCTTACAGGCTATGAGATTGAAGTATTCCGTCAGATTGACAATGACGCAGAAGAAGAAGACATCTACTTGGATGAATTCACTGATGAAATCGATGAATGGGTAATTGACGCATTCAAGGCAATCGGATGTGATACGGCAAAAGACGTACTCCGCATTTCACGCGAAGACCTGATAAAACGTACGGACCTGGAAGAAGAAACGATTGACAATGTCATCAGTATCTTAAAGGCAGAGTTTGAGGAATAGGAGAAAATCCTATTCTCTCCCTACTCGGGTTTTCCGTATAAAATTGATAACCTAATTAATAACTAAACAGAAGTAAAGCGAAAAGATATATGGCGATAAAATTAAGCAAGGTATGTAAAGAACTAAATGTTGGCTTATCAACTGCTGTTGAGTTTTTCAACAAAAAAGAAGTAACGATAGCGGAAGACCCGAATACACGCATCACTGACGAACAATATATGATGCTTGTAAAGGAGTATAACAAGGACATGGCTTTGAAGATTGAAGCGGAAGAGCAGGCTCGCCAACGCTCACAGAAGACCAGCGAAAAACAGGTTGTGAAAGAGCAGGAAGAGAGCACTGAAACCACTCATACGCAAAGCATTAAAATCAAGCCAGTGGGACACATCAACCTCGACTCAATAGAAAATCCTCGAAAAAAGAAGGATTATAGCAACGTTTCTGAAAGCAAAGAAGAAGCTGACACAGAAATGGCTGTAAGTGATTCCAACAGTCCAACGGTTGAACCACAGGAAACAGTTATTGAAACACCGGCTGTAGAAGCTGAGGTTACAGAGCCAAGCATGCCTGAAGCTCCTCAACAACCAGAGGTGGCCGCAGATTCACAGGAAGATATCGCCACTTCCGAATCTGACAACACTCCAGAAGAGCCGAAAAAGGATGTGGAGCCAGCTGTTGCCACTACTGAAGAAACAGTGTCTGCCGAGGAGGACAGCAAAGAGGATGTAAACGAAACCGTCTCAACAGACAATACCGCTGCTGAGACAGATACTCATATAACAGAAGAAACAGGATTGGAAGAAGTAAAAGAAGGAGAAGACAAACCGGAAATTTTCTCTTTAGGCAAACGCACATTGGAAAAGACTCCGGTTGTGGTCGGAAAAATAGATTTGGACCAACTCAATCAAAGCACCCGTCCAAAATCGAAAACCAAAGAACAGAAAAAGAAGGAGCGTGAAGAAAAGAACAAGCAGCATGCCGCCCAAAGAAAGCAAGCGCAAGAAATGCAGAAAAGCGAAGCGGGCGACCATGATGAAAATGTTCCACGCAAAAAACGTGAGCGCATCAAACAAGGCCGCGTAGATATAAGTAAAGCGAATAACGGAAACGACAATCGTCAACAACGTAATCAAAACAAGAAAAACGAGCCTAAGCGCCCTATTAAGGTTGAAGTGGACGAAGAAGAAGTACAGCGTCAGATAAAAGAAACGCTGGCACGCCTCTCAGCTTCCAACAAAAAGGGCAAGGGTGCTAAATACCGTAAAGAAAAACGTGAGCACATCCGTGCCACTCAAGAAGAAATGGAGGAACGCGAAAGAGCTAACGAAACGGTATTGAAGCTGACGGAATTCGTAACTGCCAACGAGTTGGCCGTAATGATGAACGTTTCTGTCAACCAAGTAATTGCAACCTGTATGAGCTTGGGACTGATGGTTTCCATCAACCAGCGTCTGGACGCAGAAACCATCAACATTGTGGCTGAAGAATTCGGTTTCACCACTGAATATGTAACGGCAGACCTTGCATCGGCCATCCAACAGGATGATGATGAATATACGGAAGCAGACCTGGTGCCACGTCCACCAATTGTAACGGTAATGGGACACGTTGACCACGGTAAGACTTCCTTGCTTGACCACATACGCAATACAAACGTTATTGCCGGTGAAGCTGGTGGTATTACACAGCATATCGGAGCTTACAGTGTAACATTAAAGAACGGACAGCAAATTACCTTCCTTGACACTCCAGGTCACGAAGCGTTTACAGCCATGCGTGCGCGTGGTGCAAAGGTAACCGATATTGCCATTATTATTGTAGCTGCGGACGACAACGTGATGCCTCAGACAATAGAAGCTATCAACCACGCTTCTGCAGCAGGCGTACCAATGATATTTGCCATCAACAAGATAGACAAACCGGGAGCCAATCCGGAAAAAATCAAGGAGACATTGGCTAACATGAACTATCTGGTGGAAGACTGGGGCGGTAAATACCAATCACAGGATATTTCTGCCAAAAAGGGAACCGGTGTATATGAGCTGCTGGAAAAAGTATTGCTGGAAGCTGAGATGCTGGATTTGAAAGCCAATCCGAAAAAACGTGCAACCGGTACCATTATCGAGTCGTCACTTGACAAAGGTAGAGGATATGTTTCGACCGTCTTGGTCAGCGACGGTACACTGCATCAAGGTGATATTGTGTTGGCTGGTGTATATCATGGAAAAGTAAAAGCCATGTTCAACGAACGTAACCAAAAAATAAAGGAAGTACGCCCTGGTGAACCTGCCTTTATTCTTGGTTTGGACGGAGCTCCGCAGGCTGGTGACAACTTCAATGTGATGCCAACAGAGCAGGAAGCACGCGAAATAGCCAACAAACGTGAACAATTGCAACGCGAACAAGACAGACGTACACACAAACACTTTACATTGGATGAATTGGGCAGACGTATTGCTCTCGGTGACTTTAAAGAGTTGAACATCATTGTAAAAGGTGATGTGGACGGTTCTGTAGAGGCATTGTCAGACTCATTAATCAAGCTGTCAACTGAAAACATTCAAGTAAATGTAATCCACAAGGCAGTGGGCGCAATATCAGACTCGGATATTCTTCTTGCCGCCGCCTCAAACGCCATCATTTGCGGCTTCCAGGTACGTCCAACAGCATCTGCCCGCAAAATGGCCGAGAAGGAAGAAATTGATGTACGCCTGTACTCCATCATCTACGATGCCATTGAAGAAATCAAGGCTGCAATGGAAGGAATGCTTGCTCCTGAACTGAAAGAAGAAGTAACCGCAACATTGGAAGTTTTGGAAACCTTCAAGATTACCAAAGTTGGAACTGTTGCCGGATGTATTGTACGTGAAGGTAAGATAAAGAGAACCAACAAGATACGTTTGATTCGTGACGGAATTGTAGTGTTCACTGGCGAACTGGCTTCACTGAAACGTATGAAAGACGACGTAAAAGAAGTTGGTGTAAACTATGAATGCGGTTTGAACCTGAAGAACTACAATGATGTAAAAGTCGGTGACTTGATTGAAAGTTTTGAAGAAATTGAGGTAAAGAAAGCGCTGTAAAATTTGGTGGAATAAAAAAATTGCACTATCTTTGCACCCGCAATTGAGGATGGCGCGATAGCTCAGCTGGTTAGAGCGCATGATTCATAATCATGAGGTCCCCAGTTCAATCCTGGGTCGCGCTACAAGAGGGTGTATCAAATTGAGAAATATTTGACACGCCCTCTTTTTCATTATGAGAGGTATGGAAATTCTTCAAGC
>CALUKG010000032.1 GCA_944321155.1 uncultured Bacteroidales bacterium
GAAATCAAACGTTCCAAGTCGCCTACCATACTCAGCAGACGTGTGGCTTCCGAACGTGCCTGTTGGTGTTCCATGAAAAAGCCGACAACGCTTTGGCGGTCTTGTATCGGTTTTACATTCTTGAGTGGAAAGGCAACCCAACGGCGCAACATACGGCCTCCCATAGGACTGATGGTCTTGTCTATGATGTCAACCAGTGTTTTGGCTCCTTCATTGTTGCTGCCATATAGTTCCAAGTTGCGTACAGTAAAGCGGTCAAGCCATACGTAGCGGTCTTCTTCAATGCGCGACAGGCAGGAAATATGTTTGGTCTGAAGGTGTTGTGTCATGTCCAGATAGTGGAGGATGGCACCTGCAGCTATCACACCGTTCGGATATTTTTCCATGCCAAAACCTTTCAGATTCTGGGTTTCAAACTGTTTGAGCAGTCGGTCGTTGGCAGCATCGGCAGTAAACATCCAGTCTTCCAGTTCATAGGTGAAATATTTGTTGCCAAATGCTTCTTCAAACTGCTTTTTTCGATTGCGCTCATAGAGTACTTCTTTGGGGGAGAAGTTGTTCAATAGCTTGTCGACATAGTCATTGTTTCCTTCTGTGGCCATGAATTCGCCAGTGGAGATATCCAGAAAAGCAATGCCCGTATTGTTTTTGTTGAAATGAACACAGGCAACAAAGTTGTTTTCTTTGTTGACCAATAAAGTGTCAGAGTAGGAGACACCAGGGGTTACCAATTCTGTAACACCACGTTTGACCAGTTTCTTGGTTAGCTTGGGGTCTTCCAATTGGTCACAAATGGCAACACGCAATCCGGCACGTACCAGCTTGGGCAGATAGGTATCAAGGGCGTGGTGAGGAAAGCCTGCCATTTCTGTATCGCTCGCTCCGCCATTGGAACGGCGCGTTAAAGTGATTCCCAATATTTCTGATGCAAGAATGGCATCCTTGCAATAAGTTTCATAAAAGTCTCCACAACGAAACAACAGCACAGCATCAGGATACTGACGCTTAAAGTCATTGAATTGTTTCATCATGGGGGTTTCTGCTGATTTAGCCATCTCTTCTTACTTTCTGTTCTTTTCTTTGGAGGCTTTGTATGCATGTATGAATGCATTGACCATATTGCTCCAACTGTATTTTTTCTTTTCTTCTTTCAAATGTTTTGCAAATGCTTGTACCTTGTTGTTTTCATAAAAGTCAATCAGGGCATCAGCTATGCTTTTGCTGTTTACCTCGGTTACATAACCGACTTTACCTTGTGGTACGATTTCAGCCAACCCACCCACATTGGTTACTAACATGGGTTTCTCAAAATGGTAGGCAATTTGTGTTACACCACTCTGGGTGGCTGATTTATAAGGTTGCACTACAATATCGGCCGCATTAAAATAGTATTTCACTTCTTCGTCAGCCACAAATTCGCTTTTCCATACAATTCGTCCGTTCAGCCCCAACTGTTTCTCCAATTCCATGTATTTGTCGCGGTTATTGTAAAACTCACCGGTAACCATCAGATAGATGTCTTTTTCCTTGAAACGTGGGTCTGCAAATGCCTCCATTAGCAAATCCAGCCCCTTGTAGTCTCGGATGAAACCGAAAAATAGCATATAATGTTTCGAAGGGTCTAGTCCCAAATGTTTCATGGACTCTTCACGGCTGACACTGGTGCCAAAATTATCGTATAGAGGGTGGGGAGCAAATTCCTTGGGTTTGTTTTCCCTGTCAAATAGTTCGATATCTTTCAATACGCTTTTGGACATGGCAACAAATCCATCCACAGAATGGGTCAGATATGAAGCAAACAATTTATCACCCAATTGTCGCTCATGGGGCATAAAGTTATGAATGGCTGCCATTACTTTGGTGGTCTTGTTGCGGCGGATAATACGGCTGATAGTACCCAAGCAAGGTGCCATAAACGGATGCCAAAACATGATAATGACCATATCAGCTTTTCTTTTGGCTATCTTTCTACCCACTTGTATCCAATTGAATGGATTGCACGAATGTACACTGCGTTGTATGCGCAAGTCTTGGGGTGCTGGTGCATCGGTATATTGTGTCGTACCGGGGAATAGGAAAGAAGGATATTGAAGAGTAAATGTTTCAATTTCCACATCATACCCCTGCGCCTGAAACTCATGTGCCAGACGCTCGGAGAATGCAGCTATACCACCTCTATAGGGATGTGCCGGTCCGATAAAAATGATTTTCATACTATATGCTTTTATCTTATGCAAAGATAGTGCAAGGTGAACGAAGAGGCAAATGTAAAACAGGTCTTGCTATTTGATTTTGCAGAGCCGCTAGCTATCTTATTTAATGTTAGTGCAAAAGAGTGGATAAAGAGAAATAATCTCATTTCATTCTTCATTAAAATGTATGTTTTGTAATTTGTTGTTTATCTTAAGTGGAAGAATATTGTCTCTTGTTCTATCTATCAAATATACCTAATAAATGCTATTCCAAATTGTTTTGTTATGTCTCTTTTACAATGGGATTTTTTTTGTAAACCGTTGTGTTTTTGTGTTTTAACTTGTTATCCCATAAAAAGGATTTGTATGCAAAATTCATTATTATTAGGTATTGACGGGCTTTATGGTGGAAGGTATTTTTGCACCGTAAAAAACAATTAAACAATCATGAGAAGATTTTATACATTCTTTCTGAGTTGTGCACTGAGTGCTTCTGTTTCCTTGGCACAGGAAATATCAAGGCAGGAATACGAGCAATTGGCTAAACGTATCGAACAGTTGGAAAAAACATGTTTGCCTAAGGACAATAGTAAGGCAGATAGTATTTGTGTTTCAAGCGCAGATGAGCATAAAGCTGCTGTTGGATTTGAAAGATTCCGTTTTGGAGGATATGGTGAATTGCTGGGGCAATATTTTGATTATGGTCCAAATCGTTATGGTGGATCTGGGACTGGCTCGCCAGCCGATAATAGAGCTGTACTTTCTATGCCAAGATTTATTCTTGCTTTTGATTATAAATTTTCTCCATCATGGATCTTAGGTGCAGAAATTGAATTCGAGCATGGTGGTACAGGAGCCGGTATTGAAGCGGAGTATGGTGAAGGAGTGGAATATGAATATGAGTTTGAAAAAGGTGGAGAAGTAGCTCTGGAACAATTTCATTTGACCAAAATATTCAATAAGGCAATTGCCATCAGGGCTGGACATATGATTGTGCCGGTAGGGATTACCAATGCACATCACGAACCGATTAACTTTTTTGGAACTACAAGACCGGAAGGAGAAAGCACTATTTTGCCTTGTACCTGGCATGAAACAGGTTTGGCTATATTGGGACAAATCAAATGGTTTTCATATGAAGCTATGATTGTAAGTGGATTGGATCCCTATGGATTCAGTTCGGAAAATTGGATACAAGCAGGAAGACAGACAAAATTTGAACTGATTCAGTTTACGAATCCGGCTTTTGCGGCAAGAATGGAATTTGATTTGTTTAAAAATTCAACCCGTTTAGGATTGTCAGGATATTATACACCGTCTACGGCTAAAAATGCAACAAATCCAAGTACTACCCAAAACTTTAAAGGCTCAGTGGGAATCATTTCAGCTGATTTAATGTATAGGGCACATGGACTCACCGGCCGTGCGAATTTTTTATGGGGACATGTTGGTGATGCTGTTGAAATAAACAAGTTACGACCCAATAAATATACAGGTTACCCTAATACTCCCATATCTTCTACTGCTATGACTGGATTTGTTGAACTAGGGTATAATGTAGGACGCTTTGCTCGGAAACCATTCAATTTGACACCATTTGCACGATATGAATATTGTAACTCCATGCAGACGCCATTGACCGGAGCCGTAGCTGCAGATAAACGCAATCATGTGCAACTGATTACGGCTGGTATCAATTATTTTGCACTACCCAACCTGGTGATTAAGGCTGATTATTCTCATAGAATAATTGGAAATGGTGCTTTCAGAAGTGAAAATACTGTGGCATTGGGTATTGCATACATAGGATGGTTTATCAGAAAATAATTCATAATCAATTTCATATTCATAATTAATTTAATTTCTAACAACAATGAGAAGTAATTCAATTTTGGCCATTTGTGCTATGGCGCTCATGTTTGTGTCATGTGAGAAAAATCCAACTGGACCTACAGGACAGGACGGAAAAATTCAGTGTAGTACTGACAACTATCTGAATTATGTAAGGGTGGTATCAGAAGTTTTGGCTAATGATGCTTTATGTGTCTATGCCTTGTGGGAAGGTACCGACAATATGTCGGCAGATGATAAAGTGGCCGCAGAAAATGCTGAATTCCCCGAATTAACTGCTGCCGGTTATGGTGCTAGATTCCGTAATCCAAATGCCAATGACCAATCTTATCCCAACCAACAAGCATGTTTGTTTGCCATGATTGACGGCTGTACGGATATTGCTACAGAAGTGGCTGATGCTAAGATTGGTGAACCGTATAATAATGGTGATGTTTATGGAGTGGAATCATGGTATAGCTTTAATTCTTTTACTGACTATGATGACAATATCATCAGTATTGAAAATGTATTTATGGGCGGACCGGAAGAGACACGTCAACCAGCCAACAGTTTATATGCTTACTTGACAGCTAAAGGTGGTGAAGCACAAACGGCAGCGGAAGCGGTAAAAACAGCTATAGCATATTCACATGAGACTTTGGATGCTGCAGCAGCTACAGGATGTTTCCGTGACTTGGTATTGAATAAAAAGAATGGAAAATCATCAGCGGAAGTGGAAGATGCCATGGAAGCTATTGGACAACTGGCTGAGAAACTGGATAATCTGAAACAATATATACCTGCTGATGAAACCAACGCGCAAAATATTATCGATAATTTTGTTACTGTAACGGTTATTCCTACTTATAAAAGTTTGAAAGAAGAGGCTGCACTGTTGTCTCAGAAAGTGGCAAACTATTCAGAAGAACCTACACAAGATAATTTGAATGCGGCATGCGAACAATGGAAAAAAACGCGTATTCCTTGGGAAAAAAGTGAAGCTTTCTTGTTTGGACCGGTTGCCAATCAACAGATTGACCCACACCTTGACTCTTGGCCGCTCAGCCAAATCAATATTAAAGCTATTTTGACCAGTAACCTGGATTGGGCAAACGAAGACGGTAGCTCAATGGGGGCCAATACGCTTGGATTCCATACCTTGGAATATCTGCTCTTTTCTAATGGAGAACCAAGAAGCATTTCCGATTTTATAAGTGGAGATACGGTTACTTTGGAATAATTTGTATGAATAATAGATTCTTTTTCGGTAAAAATGCAATGTACGGCAAGCCTGTTCAAAAGGCTTGCTGTATTGCGTTTGTTTCTATTTCGCTGATTTCGTGTCAGGAAACTGATGTGCCTGAAAATCAGATTATCAACACACTAACAGGAAAGGTCGCTACTTATGAAGAACTTTCTGCTGGTACAGCTACTATTTTCAGTACATCAAAATTTGCATACGATACAGAAGCCCCTTGGGTGAAGGATAATCTGTATAGTCGGTTCCTGGAAGGAGATTTGCTCTATGACGATAGAAGGGTTCCCGATATGAATGATTTCAACATGGGAGGACTTGGACCTGTGTATGCAGGATTCTCTTGTGGTAGTTGCCATAACAATGCCGGTGCTACGGCTTCGACACTTTGGAGTGAAGGAGGAAGTGGAAGCAATGGCTTTTCTTCTTGTCTAATTTATATTACTCGAAAAGATGGGGGCTACATGAGAAATTATGGACGTGTTTTACACGATCAAACGGCTATCTATGGGGTAAAACCAGAAGGAAAGTTGAAAGTTACTTATACCTATGAAAAAGGCTATTTTCCTGATGGTGAAGAATATGAATTGGCAACACCTCATTACACGATTACAGAATGGTATGCAGACTCGCTCAAACCGGAAGATTTGGTTATCTCGGTCAGAACTCCTTTAAGACATGTTGGGATGGGACAGATGATGGCGCTTGACCATTTACAATTGGAGCGTTTGGCTGCACAAAGCAATTATCCGGAATATGGAATTAGTGGCCGATTGAATTATATATCTGAAAGGGGTGTAATGGGAATTGGTGTTTCTGGGCGAAAAGCACAACATCAGGATTTGACTGTAGAACTGGGCTTTTCTTCTGATTTGGGAGTAACCAATGATAGGTATCCAGAGGAAGTTTGTCAAGGACAGGAACAATACAATCAATTGTATACTCATAATCAACATGGTATACAAATCAGTACAGAAGACATGGAAGCGGTTGATTTGTATATGCATTGCTTGGGAGTTCCAGCCAGAAGAAATGTGGATGACCCGGAAGTTAAAAGAGGTGAGGAGGCTTTTTATGCAGCCAAATGTCACCTTTGCCATACGCCGACTCTTCATACACGTACATCTCGTGTGACATTGTTGAATGGAACCGATCTTCCATGGCTTAGCGGACAGATAATTCATCCATATAGTGACTATCTGTTGCATGATATGGGACCAGAGCTTAATGATGCTTATGTTTCTGGTTTGGCGGCAGGCTATGAATGGAGAACAACACCTCTTTGGGGAATCGGACTGCTAGATGCTGTCAATGGACATACTCAGATGATGCACGATGGTAGAGCACGCAATTTTATTGAGGCCATTATGTGGCATGGAGGAGAAGGAGCTGTATCAAGAGAAATATTTAGAAAAATGGAGAAAAAAGATAGGGATGCGTTAGTCAAATTCCTACAAAGTTTATAGAAAATAAAAACACACCAACAACCAATGAAAACAAAATTTTTTATGGCCTTAATGGCCTTGATTATGACAGCAGAATCAAAAGCCCAAATTTCATATACCAACAATGGTGACGATAAATATATGGAAAGTGGTGTCGTACCAATGGTGGGTAAGAAGGGTTTGAATATTAAGACTGAAAAAGGGGAATTTCTGTTGAAACCTTATGTGCTGATACAAACATCAGCCAATTTTAATTACTATGATGATGAAGATTTGAATCTGGCAGAGCAAGACCGTGTTATGAACAGTGGGATTGCGATTCCTAATGCCTTGATAGGCTTTACTGGAAAAGCTTTTGGGAAACTTACATTTAATATCTCACTCAATGCTGCAAAATCGGGAGGAGCATTGTTGCAACAGGCGTGGTTTGATGTAAATGTGCATGATGCATTCAGAATTAGGGCTGGTAAATTCAAAACACCATTCCAACATGCTTATCTGACTACTTTGGGACAGACTCTTTTTCCAACTCTGCCTTTTTCGTTAACGACACCGGTTCGAACTAATTTGAGTCTTGATGCTGTGCAACCAAGCATATATACTGGATTTGATTTGGGAGTACAATTGCATGGGTTAGTACAGAATCGTTTTATGTATCAGGTTGGTGTATTTAATGGAACTGGAATAGCTACAAATGCAGCAACAAAAGGAACCAGTGATGACTATAAAGGATTGCCTAGCCTGTTATATGCAGCCCGTTTGGCTTACATGCCTTTTGGCGATATGCCGGCACATCAGGGTGACCCTTCTTCCTTTAATGATAATAAATTGATGATAGCATTGTCTGGTAACTATAATGTAGAAGGGAATAGTGAGAGTAGTAATGATGCAAGAGGAGGAGTGGAAATCGCATGGATTTACAATCGGCTCTATCTTGCAGCAGAAGCCTATATGCTAAATATGGACTGGACTTCACGAATGCAACGTTCAGGTTCTTTTACCTCATGGGGTGCTTATGCACAAGCTGGCTATTTTGTTACGGATAAACTTCAGTTGGCTGCCCGCTATGATTTCTTCGATAGAAACGGGATTGAAAAGGCCGGTTTTCTGAATATGCCTGCTGTGGGAGTCAATTACTTTTTTGTCAATTACAATCTCAAATTGCAGGCGATGTACCAGTATATCGGCAGATGGGGGCATGATTCACAACTGGAGAGAGATAATGATGACATGGGGATGCCATTCCATAGTGCAACCATACAATTGCAATATTCATTCTAAAACTTGTTTTCAATGAAACGACTTATATTTTTATTGGCTACATGCATTGTTTTTTGTACATGTGATAGTGGTGACATTTATCCTCCAGATGATTCGGCCGGTACATATTCCGTAAAAGTGGAATTGCTGCTTCAGTCGGTAAATACTATTCCTACCACAAGAGAACGCAAATTGCTGGTGGCGGCTTTTGATAATACGAGTGAGATGCCGGTACGTTCACAACGTATAAGTACGGCACAAGAGAGTCAAACCCTCACTGTTACGCTTGATAAAGTGCCGGATACAGCTACCAAAATACGCTTGATATTGACCGATCAAGGGGCAAATACTATATTCACATTTGCAGAAGCAGATGTCTCTGATGGTTATGCTAATTTAGGGAAAGTAAATCTGCTTTCATATGACAGACTACAGGAACAACTTTTTACCCCCAGTTGTATTGCTTGTCATAGTGCGGCAAACCCTACAAAAGGATTGAACTTGGAAGCGGGGGCAAGTTATGCCATGATTGTAGGCAAACCATCACAAACAATGCCAGAACTTTCTCTCATTGCCCCTTATGACACAACAAAAAGTTATTTGTATCATAAGCTAATGCAATTTGATGGAGATGGTTATAATCATACAACTTTGACTACTCTCAAACAGAATGATATCACGTTGTTGGGAGAATGGATAATGGCAGGTGCTGTCAATCAATAAACAAATAAATTTATAGAAAATGCTTTTTAAACAATATACAGACAAAAAAAATCCGGTATCCTTGTGTATTTCATCCTTTTCACATGGAGCTGTCAGTGAATATCATGTGATGTTGCAAATTACCGACTGTTCTCTGACTTATCAACAGCAGCTTTCAGCCATTTTAGCTGCTTATGATAGTATGGTGGAAACAGATTTAAATGGTGCGGTGACTGTTATGAAACGGTTTTTTCTTAGTGATGCGGCAAATCAATCGGATTTGTTATGGGCAAGTGTCATGGAAAATTCCGATTGTGCCGTATCTGTGGTAGAACAGCCTCCGCTTGATGGAAGTAAAATAGCCATGTGGGCTTGCTTGCAGACGAATGTAATGACACAGGTTCTTTCTGGTGGATTATATATGGTACAACATGATGCATATTGCCACTATTGGTTGGGCACATCGGTTAATAGGGCGCTTAATTCAGAATATCAGACGAAGCTCCTTCTTAATGACTATGTGATGCGTTTGGCAGAGCAAGGCATGTCTTTGGCAAATAATTGTATTCGTACATGGTTTTTTGTACAGAATGTGGATGTGAATTATACCGGTGTCGTCAAAGGACGTAATGAGGTTTTTGCTTCGCAGAATCTCACAGAACATACGCATTATATTGCAAGTACGGGCATCGCAGGACGACATGCCGATCCAAAGGTTGCTGTACAGATGGATGCGTATGCTGTTAAAGGACTGCAAACCGAACAGATTCAGTTTCTCTATGCTCCGGAATACCTAAATCCTACGTACGAGTATGGTGTCAGTTTTGAAAGGGGAACCTGTGTGAAATATGGTGACCGTCGTCATGTTTTTATTTCTGGAACAGCCAGTATCAATAATAAGGGTGAGGTAATGTATCAAGGAGATATTGAACGACAAACACAAAGAATGTGGGACAATGTACAGGCTCTTTTGGAAGAGGCTGAATGTTCATTTGAGGATGTTGCACACATGATTGTTTATTTGCGTGATATGGCTGATTATAAAACGGTGAAAGAACTCTATTCTTTGCGCTTTCCGCATATTCCTACCATATTTGTATGGGCTCCTGTTTGTCGACCAGGGTGGTTGATTGAAATGGAGTGTATGGCTGTGCGCAAAGACGATAACCCACAATGGCAGGCATTCTGATGAAACGTGTGTTGATTATATTATATGTTTTTTTGTTGGTTGTGCTCATGCTGGCTACATTTGTTGAAGCTGCTTATGGGACCTCATTCGTTCATAGGTATGTCTATGGAAATAAATGGTTTGTTTTGTTGTGGGCACTGTTGGTGGCTGGTGGTCTATGTGCAATTCTGAAAAAAAGAATGTGGCGTAGACCACCTGTTTTCTTGCTGCACCTCTCCTTGGTCCTGATTTTGTGTGGAGCGGCTTTTACTTACTTTACGGCAGAACGTGGCTTTATACATTTGCAGAAAGATGTGGAACCAATTAACGAAATGAAAGCTGAAAATGAACATCTGATTCAATTGCCTTTTTATATTGGATTGGATAGTTTTCAGATAGTTACTTATCCAGGCACAGATACTCCTGCTGATTATGTCAGTCATTTATACCTGATAGATGATTTTGATACCATCTCATGTTCTGTTTCAGTGAATAATATTTATACATATAGGGGGTATAGAATCTACCAAAGCTCTTTTGATGATGATATGCAGGGTTCGTGGATAACACTTAATCATGATGTTTGGGGGATAACAATTACATATGTGGCCTATGGGCTGTTGTTTTTCTCGGCATTTTTGTTGTTGGTTTTACCAAAAACAGGATTTCGCTCTCTGATGAAACATCCTTTGTTGAAACGGATGAGTATTCTGCTCTTTTTTATTTTTTCTATGGATGGAGTACAAGCCGCTGTGCCGGTTTTGAATAGGATTGAAGCAGATAGCTTATCTTATATTCCGGTTGTATACAACGGACGAATTGCGCCATACTCAACTGCTGCACATGATTTTGTGACAAAACTTTACGGGCATCCTTCTTATAATGAACTTACTCCAGAACAAGTGATGGCTAGTTGGAGATTGTATCCGGAACAGTGGTCGGAAGAACGAATGTTCAAAGTGAAAAATAAACGTTTGAGACGTTTGTTGGCAATGGATGGGCCATATATTGCATTATCTGGACTTTATGATTCGTATGGGTATAAATTACAACGTTTTTGGACAAGGGTGGATAAAAACGATAAACAATTGCTCGATGCAATACGTGAGTTGGATGAGAAAGTCGCTTTAGTAATCATGTTGCACAAAGGGACATTATTTACTGCTCCGCCAGATAATATGTGTTTTTCTTTGCAACGTATCCGAATGGAGTGTATCTACAACCGGATTTCGTTGACAACGTGGCTTTACCGCGTCAATATGTTTGTTGGCTTGTTGGGGTTTGTAGGGGCAATTGTCATATTCCTAACTTCTACTGTTTGTCCTCAGTGGATACATCGTGTGTTGCGTGTGCAACTTTTCCTGACTTTCTTTCTGCTTGCTTGTTGGATTGCTTTACGCTGGTATATCTCAGCTCATGTCCCGCTCTCCAATGGTTATGAAACTATGCTGTTTATTGCATGGCTTGTTACGGGAATAATTCTCTTGTTGCGTCCAATGTTTTTGTTGACTTCTGTTGCTTTGCTTTTGTCGGGTTGCATGTTGTTGGTAGCCGATTTGAGTGCAATGAGTCCTGCTATAACCTCATTGGTACCAGTCTTGAATTCATCATGGCTTACTCTTCATGTGTCTGTTATCATGTTTGCTTATGCGCTGTTGGCAATTGTAACGCTTATTGCTTTGGCGGCACTTGTAATGACGCTGTGTTCAAAATCTTTAGAATCAGATGAATCAATAAAAGGGCTTGCTTTAATGGGACAGTTAATGCTTTATCCAGCCTTGCTCTTTCTTGGAATAGGGATTTTTCTCGGAGCAATTTGGGCAAACAATGCATGGGGACGTTATTGGGGCTGGGATCCGAAGGAGGTATGGGCCTTGATAACTTTTTTGCTTTATGCGTTGCCGTTTCATCTCTCCGTTTTCTCTCCAATGCATCACCCTAAAAGGTTCCATTTATTTTTGCTTTTGGCATTCTTGTCTGTTATAATGACTTATTTTGGTGTGAATTTCTTGGGAGGAATGCACAGTTATCAGTAATGAAACAGGTAAAATAAATCTAGGTTATCTCAATTTGTTCCGTTCAAAATGAGGTGCAGCCCATTGTTTGAATAGGATGATGGCTATTGTAGCGGCGCATGCGCCCGTAAAGAAAGATAGTGCCAGGCCTCCTTGTGTGTCTGCCAATGTTCCACCCACCAATAATCCGACTCCAATGCCCAGGTCCCAGCTGGTCAAATAGGTGGAGCTGGCAGTGGCACGACGGTTGTGAGGTGCAAGGTTGACAAACAAAGTATTATAGGCAGGGAACAGACAACCATATCCGACACCCAATGCAATGGCAATGCTAAAGTAACTAATGGTGGATAGCTGTGTCGAGTATTCGGCAATGATTTTGAGCGAACTCAACCAAAAGAAAGCAAGCAAGGTTATCAGGTTGCCAATAGCTATTACTTTCAGTAGTTTGCCTTTGTCCACTTGTTTCCCTGCAAACAGCCGTGAGCTGATAAGACCAACAGCCATGCATGAGAAGAATGCCCCCAAGCCGCTTGTTATTCCTATTTCTTGTCCGTAGATGGCTATGAAACTGGACATGATGCCATATGGCATTGCCAACAACAGCAGGCATAGTCCTGCCGGTATTCCTTTTACAAGCAGGAAACGGTCGTATGAATGTAAGGGTTGCTCTTCTGGCAGTTGTTTAGGGCGTATTTTCTGAGGTGTCTTGATGGTGCTGGCAATGATAAATCCGAGTAAACCAAATCCTACAGAAAAATAGAAAATGGTATTGTAGCTATAGTGGCTGACTAGAAAAAGACTGGTCATTGGACCGATGGCCATGGCTATATTATTCGCTACGCCAAAATACCCCAGTCCTTCACCACGGCGCTCAGAGGGCATAATGTCAACAACGATGGTGTTGCCCGCTGTACTCACCAATCCGTAGGCCAAGCCATGCAAAATACGTAAGGTGATGAACATGGACAGAAATGCGGCTTCTGCATAGCCGATAAAAATGAACACAAAAGCCAGATAGGCACCTAAATAAATGGGTTTGCGTTTAAATTTGTCTAATATAAAACCCGAATATGGTCGCACCATCAGTGCCGCGACAGTGTAACACGATAGAACCATACCCACCACTGATTTGCTTGTGTGGAACTCACTTATTAGATAAAGAGGAATAATGGGCAACAGCAGATAGAATGCAAAAAATAGCATGAAGTTTGCTATGCAGATGCACACAAAACTGCGCGTCCACAATTGTGGTCGTTCCGCCATGATAAATAAGGTGTTATAAGTTATTGTTTAGGTTTTCTGTCAAAAAAGGGATTTTTTGAGCTACAGCTCAATGCAATGGCATATACTTGGTCACATCCTTCCAATAATCCTAGTTGTTGGGCTGCCCAACCGGCAGAAAACATGACCCGAGTGTCAATGCGTTGGTCCATGGCAACTGAACAGGCTGAACCAATGGCAATGCCTAAATCAGTTGAATTGATGGCACATGGAGTTTGTAAGGGTTTAAGTTCACATTTGCTGAAGCCGCAATAACCGCAATTCAATCCTTGCACCTGTTGCCTTGTGCCAATCAAAAGAAGTGCGTCTCCCTGCAAAATGTTTTCTGAATCACGAAACAGGAAAGGCATACCGGTCGCATCTCCCAATTGTTGTAGTTTTTGGGAAATCTCTACAATGGTTTCATCGGTAGCTATGGCTATTTCGATGATGTCAATCCCTTTTCCTTTGGGAGCTGTGCGGGCTGCTGTTGCCATCATATTGGCGGCTGCAATAACACGTTCTTTGCGATTGTTGCGCTCATTTATTAACATAGATATTCCTCCTTATGCATTTAAAATGGATTCAATGATTTTACATTCTTCTTCACTAAAACAGATGTTTTCCGTTGCCTTCAGATTATCTAAAAGTTGCTCAACGGAACTTGCTCCAACGAGCACACTGGTGACGCGCTTGTCTTTAAGTAGCCAGGCTAATGCCATCTCTGCCAATGATTGGTGACGTTCTTGGGCTATCTCATTCAGCTTCCTCGATTTTTCAACGATAGCATCGGTTACTTGGTCGCATTGCAGATAGCCGGTTGCTTTGGCCGCCCGAGAATTGGCGGGTATGCCGTGAAGATATTTGTTGGTCAATAGGCCTTGTGCCAGGGGAGAGAAGGCAATCATTCCCACACCTTCGTCTTCCAGCAAGGAGAGTAGCTCCGGTTCCACCCAGCGCTCATACATGGAATATTTGGCTTGGTGAATAAGACATTTTACCCCCATCGATTGTAATAGTCGGAATGCTTCCTTACTTTGGACGGCATCATAGTTGGAAATGCCTACGTATAATGCTTTTCCTTGTTTCACAATATCGGCAAGTGTTCCTATGGTTTCTTCCAATGGCGTATTGGGGTCTGGTCGGTGAGAATAGAAAATATCCACATAATCCAGTCCCATCCGTTTCAGACTTTGGTCTAGACTGGCCATCAGATATTTGCGGCTTCCTCCATCACCATAGGGTCCTGGCCACATGTCAAATCCTGCTTTGGTGGAGATAATCAATTCATCTCTGTAGGGTTTCAGCCCGTTTTTCAATATTTTACCAAAGTTCTCTTCTGCCGAACCATATACAGGACCATAATTGTTGGCTAAGTCGAAATGAGTGATGCCCTTATCAAAAGCGGTATAGGCAATTTTGGAAAAATTCTCGTAAATGTCCACGCTTCCGAAATTATGCCACAATCCGAGTGAAACGGCGGGCAATACAATACCACTTTTTCCGCATCGGCGGTAAGGCATGTTGCTATAACGGTCGTTGGCTGCTTGGTATAGGTTCATAATCTATGGATTTGATTTAACACTGCAAAAGTAGTAATTTTATATGCAACAAAAAAGGCATCGATTTCTCAATGCCTTTTTTGTTGTCTCACCCGGATTCGAACCAGGACAAACAGAACCAAAACCTGTTGTGCTACCATTACACCATGAGACAATTCTCAGTTGCTTTCTCAAAAGCGGTGCAAAAGTACAACTTTTTTCTGAAAGTCCAAAATTTTCCGGTACTTTTTTTATGAAAAAATCAGTAGGAAATAGTTCTTCTTTCCTTTTTGAACTAACAAATATTTGTTGTTCAACAAATTGTCAGACTTTATCTCTTTATCCGTTGATGTCACTTTTTCCTTATTAATGCTTACACCTCCACTTTGGATAAGTTTGCGAAGTTCCCCTTTGGATGGGAATACAGCTGCATGTTCAGTCAATAAATCTATGACTTTGCAACCATTGTCCAATATAGATAGGGCAACATTAAACTGAGGAACGCCTTCAAATACGGACAAAAGAGTTTCTTCGTCCAGATTTTTCAATGCTTCTGATGTGGCATTACCGAATAATATTCCAGATGCTTCAACTGCAGCATTGTAGTCTTCTTCTGAATGCACCATGATAGTTACTTCCTTAGCCAGACGTTTTTGCAGTGTTCTCAGATGCGGTGCTTGCTGATGTTCTGCAATCAATGCGTCAATCTCTTCTTTTGACAACATGGTGAATATCTTGATGTAACGTTCTGCATCAGCATCGCTTACATTCAACCAGAACTGATAGAACTTGTATGGAGTGGTGTAACGACGGTCCAACCAGATGTTACCGCTTTCTGTCTTACCGAATTTGCCTCCGTCGGCTTTGGTGATAAGCGGACTGGTCAAGGCAAATGCTTCGTTTCCGTTGGTACGTCTGATTAATTCTGTACCGGTAGTGATATTTCCCCATTGGTCAGAACCACCCATTTGGAGCTTGCAGTTTTTGTGCTGGTTCAGATACAGGAAATCATAACCTTGAAGCAGCTGATAGGTAAATTCTGTAAATGATAACCCGTCACGTGCTTCGCCGTTCAGCCTTCTTTTGACGGAGTCTTTGGCCATCATGTAATTGACCGTAATGTGCTTGCCCACTTCTCGTGCAAAATCAAGGAAAGAATAATCTTTCATCCAATCGTAATTGTTAACTAACTCTGCGTGGTTCGGTTCATTGGAGTTGAAGTCAAGAAATTTTTCCAATTGTTTCTTGATGGCTTCCTGATTGTGTTTGAGGGTGGCTTCGTCCAATAGATTTCTTTCTGCAGATTTTCCCGACGGGTCACCAATCATTCCTGTAGCACCTCCAATAAGAGCTATGGGCTTATGTCCGCTGCGTTGGAAATGGCGGAGCAGCATTATACTGCATAAATGCCCGATATGAAGTGAGTCGGCAGTAGGGTCAATGCCAACGTATGCAGTAGTCATTTCTTTGTTGAGTTGTTCCTCTGTACCTGGCATGATATCGTGCAACATGCCTCTCCATCTGAGTTCTTCTACGAAATTCATATCAGTATATATTTTATTTGTTTTGTTCTATATTGTTGGTTTTGGGTTTATTGTGGTGACGGGTGTTTTTTTCCCACCTTTGATGGGGTTGTTGGCGCTCTTGTCTGTTGCCACACGGGCGATGGTATCGCTCTTTGCGTTTGGGTGCATAGGGTGGCGCTTCCAAGCCATCAGGCAGCGGAATCTTGTAAATATCTTTCTCGAGAAAGTCTTCTATGGCTTTGAAACGTGTCTGGTCATTTTCAGAAACCAGTGTAATGGCCATGCCGCTATTGGCGGCACGGGCTGTTCTTCCTATACGGTGCACATAATCCTCTGCATCGCTAGGTACATCGTAATTGATAACCAGAGGTATGTCATCGATATCAATACCTCTTGACACAATGTCGGTGGCCACCAACACATCAATGCGTCCGTTACGAAACTCATGCATTACGCTGTCGCGTTGGGCTTGCGTGAGGTCAGAATGCATCTCGTCGGCCTTCAATCCAATGCTCTGAAGAGTTTTCCTTACTTCCCGCACTTTGGCTTTTGACGATGAAAATAGAATGACTTTGTGCAGTTCGTTGTCTTTAAACAAATTTTTGATAAGTATCGGCTTCTGTTCTTCTGTACAAATGTAGGCCGATTGCATGATGGATTCCGGTGGTCGGGATACGGCTATCTTGACTTCTGCCGGATGGTTCATGATGGATTTGGCCAATTGCCTGATTTTGGTTGGCATGGTTGCAGAAAACATGACGGTTTGACGGTCCTTGGGCAAGCGTTTTACTATTTGCTTGATATCGTCATAAAAGCCCATATCCAGCATCCGGTCGGCTTCATCGAGAATAAAATATTTGACTTTTGAAAAATCAATGGGGTAGATGTTCATGTGTGATAAAAGTCGCCCAGGAGTGGCTATCACAACATCTGCTCCTTTGGTCAGACCTTTTTTCTGTACATCCCAGGCTTGACCGTCGTTTCCTCCATATACCGCAACCGATGAGAACGGCAGAAAATAGGAAAATCCTTCCATCTGTTGGTCTATTTGTTGTGCCAATTCACGCGTAGGAGCCATTATGATGGCATTGATGGCATTCTCATCATGGTCATCGGTAAGCAGGTTGTTGAGCAGGGGAAGAATGAATGCCGCCGTTTTGCCGGTGCCTGTTTGTGCACATGCTATCACATCTCTTCCTTCAAGGATGAGTGGTATAGTCTGTTCTTGAACAGGGGTGGCCTCAGTAAAATTCATGGCCTGCAGGCCATCTAATATCTCGTCTTCCAGCGGTAATTCTTCAAATGTCATATATCGGTTACGTGTACCTGTATTTTATGTGCAAAGGTACGATTTGTAAGGGAAATATACAAAAACGTAAACGCTCCGTGCCAGAACGGCAGAACGGAAGGTTTACGCTTTGTACAATAAAAGGAGTGACGGATTAATAATTCTCGTCGTTGAATTGCTCATCGAAATTTATATCCGAGAATCCTTCTTCATCGAGTTCGTCCAAATCATATTCACTGTCACCATAGAAGTCACTGTCCAGATGTGTATTTTTTTCCAGTTGGGTCAAATCCGCTTCATCCATTGTTTGATGTGGCGCTTTCCCTTCCGATTGCACGCATACTGGTTCGCGGAGCGTTTTTCCTGTAATGATTTCTGAAAGTTCACCATAAAAACCTCTGTCGAAAAGCATGTCGAACATGTAATATATTTTTTGTTTTTCTTCGCTCAACAGTTCCTCCAGTTTGGTGTCTTCCATAACCAGATTGTCATATTCAGAACTTGAATCCATTTCAATCAAGGTAATTTCTTGCCCTTTTTCCCATTCATCATTGCAAATGAAAAACGATGCCATTTGGTCGTTCTTGTAGCCTGTGCATTTTTGTATGGCTTCATGAAGTTGGAGAAATGTGGCGTCGGACTCAATGTCGATGATGCGGGTGAACGCATCATCTTCGTCTGATACAAATGTGAATCTATATACCATATTGTTGTTGAATTTGTTTTTCGGGGTAAAAGTAGTACTTTTTTTCTGAGAATTCCAAGCACCATGTGATAAATTTATTCCTATCTTGATGAAAATAGGTGTAAGTGGTTGAAAATAAAATCAATATATTTTGCATGAGCAAAGGCGCATTTTTTTTAGAATGATTTCTTGCAAGTCGGAAGTTTTCACTATTTTTGCAGCCCTAATCTAATAACAGTTCTATAATTTAAAGAGTTTATTATTATGAATGAAGAAAGATGGCATGGGACTTCGGGAGAAGGAACAGCCAAAAGGCAAGAATTCAACACTAATCAAGAATCAGCTAATCCTCGTCGTAGACCCAGAATTCAACGTGCAACAACAAGCGCACAACGGGTGAGTGGTCCCCAGAATCGTAACAATGATAGTACTTATGGTGCACGTTCCTATCGTGCGTCTGGTTCTGACAATACGATGCGTGGTGAAAGACGTCCGTTTGCAGGCAAATCTTCTTATCAACGTGGTGAAGGCGATAACCGTTTTGGGGGCCGTAATAACCGCAATAATGGAATGAGAGGCGGCTATGGAAATCATTATCATGCAAATACGGATACGTATCAAACCTTGAATGATGGATTGCGTTTCCGTAATCAGGATGACTTCATGAAAAATGAACGGCGTCCTTTCCAGCGGAAAAATGGCAATGTGGACCCCAATGCACGTTCTTTAAAAAAACGGCAGGAGTACAAGCCGCGTGAAGTGGATTTGACAAAGCCAATTCGTTTGAACAAGTTTTTGGCAAATGCGGGTATCTGTTCACGCCGTGAGGCCGATGAGTATATCCAGGCAGGTGTGATTACGGTCAATGGAAAGGTTGTTTCTGAATTGGGAGCAAAGGTGATGCTGACCGATGTGGTGAAATTCCATGACCAGGTTATCCGCTCAGAACGCAAGGTTTACCTATTGTTGAATAAACCAAAGAACTGTGTGACAACAACAGAAGATACACACGATCGTACCACTGTGTTGGATTTGGTAAAGAATGCATGCAGTGAGCGCATCTATCCGGTGGGACGTCTTGACAGAAATACGACGGGTGTATTGTTGCTGACCAATGACGGTGATTTGGCTTCTAAGCTGACGCACCCGAAATTTGAAAAGAAAAAGATTTATCATGCTACGTTGGATAAACCCTTGGATATAGAGGCCTATCAGACAATTATGGGAGGAATTGAACTGGATGGTGAAGTTATTCGTCCTGATGAATTGGAATTTACTTCCGATGACGACCGTGCACAGATAGGCATTGAAATCCATTCTGGCCAAAATAGGGTAGTTAGACGTATCTTTGAGAAAGTAGGTTACAAGGTGATTAAATTGGACCGCGTGTTCTTTGCCGGCTTAACAAAGAAAAACCTGCCACGTGGCAAATACCGCTTCTTGACTCAGCGTGAAGTAAACATGTTGCTGATGGGGGCATTTGAATAGTTTTGTTTTAAATGTAATTTTGGTATGAAAAAGAATCGTATTGCGATTGTTGGTTATGGCAATATCGGCAAAGCTGTCTTGGAGGCTGTAAAGGCGTCTCCTGATTTTGAAGTTGCCGGAGTTGTACGCCGTTCGCTGGACAATGTTCCGGCTGAGTTATTGAATATTCCTGTAGTTACCTCTATTGACGATTTGGATAGTGTCGATGTGGCATTGTTGTGTACGCCTACACGTAAGGTACCTGAATATGCGACAGAAATACTCGCAAAGGGTATCCATACTGTAGATAGTTATGATATTCATAGCGAGATTTGGAATTTGAGGCAGACACTTATGCCTATCTCGCTTCAGAACAACGCTGTCGCTATTATTTCTGCCGGATGGGATCCGGGAGCGGATTCCGTGGTAAGAGCACTGATGCAGGTTATGGCTCCCAAAGGCATTACATATACCAATTTCGGTCCAGGTATGAGCATGGGACACACAGTGGCTGTGAAAGCGGTTAATGGTGTACGCAAAGCTCTTTCAATGACAATACCTTTAGGAACAGGTATACATCGCCGGATGGTTTACGTGGAAATGGAAGAAGGGGCTAACAAAGACCAAATCTTACATGATATCAAAACGGATCCATATTTTGTTCATGACGAGACGCATGTATTGTTTGTTGATGATGTAGATGCGTTACAGGATATGGGACATGGTGTTCACATGGTTCGAAAAGGAGTGTCAGGAACAACACAGAATCAGCTGTTTGAGTATAATATGAAGATTAACAATCCTGCTCTGACAGCCCAAATTATGGTAGCATGTGCACGTGCGTGCCTGAGACTGACTCCTGGGGCATATACGATGATAGAAGTACCTGTAATCGAATTGTTACCGGGTGATAAGGAGACTTTGATTTGTTCGTTGGTGTAAAAATTTTGTGTACCATCATAAAGTAAAAAACGAGCTTGTTTTTACGAGGGCACTGAAAAAGTAATCACAATTCAGTCCACTCTGCAGAGTAACTAAAAATATAGAGTTCGCCAACTCCTTA
>CALUKG010000033.1 GCA_944321155.1 uncultured Bacteroidales bacterium
GACTCGAAAAACACTTATAACAAATTGAATTTCAATTATTTCAAAGAACTTCTATGATTTTTTAGTGGACACTAATGCTCATATATAACAAACTATGACATATTTTCTACACAAGTATGTTTGCCCTTTTCTTATTTATAAAGAATAAATATGGCCGGTCTTTTGTCCAGCTCCGGCAACTGTTTTTTCCATTCCCTAATGGTTTTCGTCTTGATGTATTCCGTTTCGAGTGTGATGTCGGCAGCTACACAGAGTCGTGTATTGGGTTGGCAGTGTGCACAAATATCTTCCAGCATTTTTCGGTTACGATAAGGTGTTTCGATAAACAATTGCGATTGTGATTCCGCCAAAGCTCTAGCTTCCAGTCGTTTTAAAGCCTTAATGCGTTCCTCTGGCTTTACAGGCAAATACCCCACAAAGGCAAAACTTTGTCCATTGAATCCAGAAGCCATAAGTGCCAACAAAATAGATGACGGTCCCACCAAAGGAACCACGTCCATATTTTCACGTTGGGCAATCGCCACTACATCCGCCCCCGGGTCGGCAATGGCCGGACAACCCGCTTCGGAAATAATACCCATGGAGAGTCCCTGACGGGCAGGATTCAAAAAAGAAGCTATCTCCTCCGGCCTGGTATGCTGGTTGAGCGTATAGAAGGTCAATGTATCAATATCAATTGCCTTATCCACTTTTTTCAGAAAACGGCGGGCCGTTCTCACATCCTCCACGATAAAATGCTTGATACTACGGATAATATCCGCATTATGAGCCGGAAGAACATTCTGCAAGGGAGATTCTCCCAATGTATTGGGTATAAGATAGATTGCCATAGAAAATTAGAATTACAGACGTCGTTTAAAATCTTCGTAACCGAATTGCTTCAACAGTTGCATAGAGCCGTCCAAGCGTTGCAAGACAATGGACGGAAGGTTCAATCCGTTGAAAGTATTGTTTTTGACCATGGTGTAGATGGCCATATCCTCAAATACCACTTGGTCGCCTATCTTCAAGGGTTGGTCAAACGAATAGTCGCCAATGATATCACCCGCCAGACAAGTAGGTCCACCAAAACGATAGGTATAGGGTTTGACATTCGGTTCAGCCGCTCCCACTATACGTGGGCGGTAAGGCATCTCCAACACATCGGGCATGTGGCAAGCCGCTGAAGTGTCCAAGATACAGTTGGTGATACCGTTCTGATTGAAATCAAGCACAGAAGCCACCAATGTACCTGCATTGAGTGCAACAGCTTCTCCCGGCTCCAGATATACTTGAAGTCCATAGGTATCCTGAATATGTTTGATGCATTTGATGAGCAGTTCCACATCATAGTCCTTGCGTGTAATATGGTGTCCTCCGCCAAAATTCAACCATTTGATTTGGCTGAAATAGCGTCCGAACTTCTTCTTCACCACCTCCAAGGTATGTGCCAAGGCATCTGCATTCTGCTCACAGAGCGTATGGAAATGCAATCCGTCAATTCCCTCCAGACTGCCCGTAAACTGGTCTAGTGTTATGCCCAAGCGCGAACCTGGTCCGCACGGGTCATAAATGGCATGGTCCTGCTCGGTATATTCCGGATTGATACGCAAACCACATGAACGGCCGTTCAAAAGAGGTTTGAAGCGTTCATACTGCGCAAAACTATTGAACACGATATGGTCGGAGCACTCCACAATTTGTGGAAAATCAGCCGGAATATATGCCGGTGAAAAGATATGCACCTCTTTTCCCATCTCTTCCTTGCCCAAACGAGCTTCATGGAGCGAACTGGAAGTTACCCCATCCAAATATTCAGCCACGATGGGAAACAGCTCATAGTTGGCAAAGGCTTTGGTAGCCAACAGAATTTTACAGCCGGTTCTTTCCTTCACCCCACGCAATACGGCAAGATTATCTCTCAATGCTTTTTCTGACAATAAATAATAAGGAGTCTGCATATATCAAGTAGAAAAAGTCCTCCACTCCCCAAGAAAAAGGGAATGGAGGTACTTATTTATAACGAAGTTATTGACACTATTAAGGAACCAGTACTGGATTAAAATCTTCTTTCCAAGGCAATCCGCACAAGTTCAGTTGTTCCATAAACGGATCCGGATCAAATTCTTCCACATTGAATACACCCGGTTTCTTCCACAAGCCTTTCAGCACCATCATGGCACCAATCATGGCCGGTACACCTGTAGTGTAAGAAACTGCCTGTGAACCCACTTCCTTGTAGCATTCCTGGTGGTCGCACACATTGTAGAGATAATAATGTTTCTCTTTGCCGTCCTTCTTGCCGATAAAGATATTACCGATATTGGTCTTGCCCACTGTTCTCGGTCCGAGTGAAGCAGGGTCAGGCAATACAGCCTTCAGGAATTGCAGCGGAACAATTTCCTTTCCTTCATACATAATCGGCTCAATGCTGGTCATACCCACATTTTCAAGACATTTGAGGTGAGTGAGATAGCTCTGTCCGAAAGTCATGAAGAAACGGATACGCTTGATACCAGGAATATTGATAGCCAATGATTCCAATTCTTCATGGTGAAGCAAATACATATCCTTCATGCCCACCTGGTCAAAATTGTATTCACGTTTGATTTCCATTGGTTCGGTTTCCACCCATTTGCCGTCTTCTATATAGCTGCCCTTGGCAGAAACCTCACGGATATTGATTTCCGGATTAAAGTTGGTAGCAAAAGGATAACCATGGTCACCACCGTTGCAGTCCAAGATATCAATATAATTGATTTCGTCAAAATGGTGTTTGAGCGCATAGGCACTGAACACGCCCGTTACTCCCGGGTCAAATCCGCAACCAAGCACTGCAGTCAGTCCGGCTTTTTCAAAACGTTCACGGTAGGCCCATTGCCATTTGTATTCGAATTTGGCCGTATCAAGCGGTTCATAGTTGGCCGTATCAAGATAGTCCACTCCATATTCCAGACATGCGTCCATAATGGTAAGGTCCTGATAAGGCAGCGCCACATTGATACAGATATCCGGTTGGAATTGTTTCATCAGGGCAACCAATTCCGGCACTTTGTCAGCATCGACCTGCGCTGTCTGGATTTTCGTTTTCGTTGTGTTTTCGAGTTTTTCCTTTAATGCGTCGCATTTGGATTTCGTGCGGCTTGCAATCATGATTTCTCCAAACACATCAGGGTGTTGGCAACATTTGTGAACAACAACCGAAGCTACCCCTCCGGCTCCGATAATCAATGCTTTTTTCATTTCGAATACAATTAATATTAGATTGTTTGCTGTGCAAAAATACAATTAAGAACGTGAATGCGCAAATACGCCATACACTTCCTGCTTAATCAACCGCACATTTTCCAACGGGAAATGCTCATCGGTTGAGAAAAGCCACAGAGGAAACTCATCCTCCCCTGCCCTATAAGGCGGTTGCATATAGTCCTTGTCCACTACATGAAATCCATGACGCTGATAGAAAGCCGCCCTCCGTGCCGCTATCTCCGTTTCCGGCCGCTCCGCTTCCAAAACAAGTGGAAGGTGAATGTCTTTTTTCAAAGTTTCAAGCAACATTCCTCCCAAGTTCTGTCCACGCAATTGGGGCAGCATGGCCAAATGTTCCAAATAGATAAAAGAGTCGAACTCCCAGTAGTTGAGCAACCCTGCAAATTGTCCGTCATGAACCAAAGCATTTGCCACAAACGACTTTTTGTTTTCCACCAGTTCATTCAGTTTCTCAACAGGACGGCGTTCCTCTACAGGAAAAGCATCCTGATAGAGTTGAAGCATTTCTTCATAATAAAGCTGGTTGACAGCGGTCAATCGTTGGATTTCCATTATTCTTTCCTTTTTGGGCAAAGGTAATGATTTATCCATTGAGAAGCAAGCCTGTCTATTTGATTTGTGGAAATGGGCAGATTGGCGTATCTTCGTACAGAAATAAATGCTACTTCAAACATGAAACTACATACACGTTCAAAAATCAATATCGGCCTGTTCGTTACCAGTCGCCGTCCTGACGGATACCACAATATAGAAACCGTGTTCTATCCCTTGAATTTGGGTGACGAGCTTATCATTGAAAAGAATAATACGGATACGGCCCAGTTATTATTGGAAGGTCTGCCTATTGAAGGCAATATGGAAGACAACCTGCTGATGAAAACCTATCGGATATTCAAGGAACGTTACGGAATCGGAGGGGTGGACATCCGTTTGCAGAAGCAGGTTCCCATGGGTGCCGGTTTGGGTGGTGGCAGCGCTGATGCCGCCTATATGGCCAAAGGTTTGAACGAATTGTTTGAATTAGGATTGAGCCATCAGGTGCTCGAAGAAATGGTTGCCCAACTGGGGGCTGACTGCGCCTTTTTCATCCAGGCCCAGCCCGCCTATGCAGAAGGAATCGGCAATCTGTTGCACCCACTTCCTCTTCAGTTGAAAGGCTACTATCTGTTACTGGTAAAGCCTGATGTTCATATATCAACAGCAGCCGCCTATAAAGCCATCACTCCTCAAGCATCCGGCTGCCGTCTGGGTGAAGTATTGTTGAATTGCGAAGTGAGCGAATGGGACAAACACATCCGCAACGACTTTGAGCAACCGGTTTTTGCCACCCACCCCATTATCAGCGACATCAAACAGAAAATGTACGAGCGCGGAGCACTGTATGCCTGCATGTCGGGTTCGGGTTCATCGGTGTTCGGCATTTTTGCATCACAACCGGACACCAATGGTTTTGAACCTCATTTCGTTTATACAGAAGCGTTGTAAAAGGAGGATTACAAGCCCTAACTATTCTTTAAATAATCAACTATTATCTTATAATTTTCTGCCCCTATGTTTTTTTCTGAAACACATTGACTACGATAATGTTCACTAATTAATAATCTATTATTTTCTAATAAATAATTCCACAAGCCATCACCCATCAATGCTTTCCATTGCGATGAAGCTCGTAATACCAAAAACTTCACATCATCTCTTGCTGTTGCCAAATGTAACAACACCATTTTTGTAAATTTTTGCGAAGGCAACAATTCTTTTATTGTTGGGGATTTTGGAGAAGTATATGCAAGATATTGACATAAAGAGACTTGATCAAAAATTTTCTCCTTATTCTGTTCGCCATAAACAGCAATTCCTAATGGGGAAATATTCTTACGCCAATAATATTCCCCTAATATCCGAGTAGGTTCATGATAATCAAATTTATCTCCATCCATTGACAAGACCAATCTTTTATCTTGCATAATCGCTTCTGCCATCTGAGAGTTGAACATATTTGCAAGAGACCTATTGAGATATTCTACATACCCAGGATTCAATGAAAGTAAAACTAGCTTAGAATTAAGAATATTTCCACTCCATGGTTCAGGAGGAACTCTTAAAACCAACTGTTTATCCATATTATCTCTTTGAGAAGCATTATAGGCATAAACCAACTCCTCATCCCCGGGAAACACCAAATCTTCAGAAAAATATAGGTGGTCACCAGAAAGTTTAGGCCGCAGTTCCTTCCAACGATTCAAATACTCTATATAATCTCTGCTAATGAGAGCATGGCTTATTGTTTCTTTAGATGTCAACAAATAATCATAATATATCTTCTTATCATTGGAATTTGCTTTTATACGTTCCAAAATAGTACTATGATTTACTGGAATACTTACAAAATAAACAACATATTCATGCCCTTCAGTGACTACACGTTCTCTATAACGAAGCAAAATTTCTTCCTCCAACAAATTGACAAGCTTTTTTAAATCCAGATTATCTATTTGATCATTAAAAAAATTGACCAAACTATATTCTTCATCTTGTCTTAGATACTCTATATAGCTTAGCAATGATTCCTTCGCTATGCCTTCATAATTGAAATAAGACGAATGATCATCTATGCTCTTTTTGATTTTTGAATAAAGATTCATTCCTCTATTTATTGCAAAACCCAAATAACACAATTTCTGCTCAATTGTCAAAAAATTGAATTCATGAGCACAAGAATCAATATACGTGCGTGTTCCTCTTGGGAGTTCAATATTATTCTTACCTAGTAGATTAAAGATTCCTTTACATATGCTCTGATCGCTAATTAATATACTATTCATAATACCTAACTTTATATTGTAGTCACTATTAATTTAACTTTGTTATAGCTAACACTTTCAACATATACGACTAATATTAGATTGTCTGCTGTGCAAAAATACAATATTTTATTAGCATATTACAAAACAAGATTAAAATATTTAGCATTCACTTTTCATTCATATATTACAAAATATCCCTAGTCTTTAACTTGAACCGCACTACAGGTCGGGTCAATGCGCTTGACTGCAATCTGTGTTGTGATTCGTTCTGACAATTCCGCCACATGGCTGATAATCCCTACCCGACGTCCGCCCAACTGATGAAGCGTTTCGAGCGTATCAATGACCGATGAAAGGCAATCGGGCGACAGAGTGCCAAAACCTTCGTCAATAAAAAGCGTATCCACACTGTTGCTTCCATTGTTAAGATGGGCCAAAGCAAGCGCAAGCGCCAAGGAAACCATAAAGCTCTCGCCACCCGACAAGATATTGGCCGCCTGCGGCTGTGACGGCACATGCGCATCCTCCACCAAAATCACCAGCGAACCAGGCTGACAAATCAACCTATACCTGTCGGAGAAATATTTCAAATATCCATTGGCTAAAGAAAGCAGATGCTCCAATATGAAACTCTGCGCAATATTCCGAAACTTATCCCCCTGATTATCTCCCAAGAGTTTATAGAGTTCATTCCATTTGTCACGCAGCACTTTGGCTTTGTCCATTTCCTGCTGTATCTGCAGATAACGGGTATGGTTTTGTGCATCATTCTGGAGAACGGCATTCTTCTCGGCACGCAATTGCATCTTCTCACGTATCTGCCGGTTTACGTTCTCCATCTGTTGAGTAAGTGCATCCAAGTTATCCTCCTCATCCATAGACGGCTTTTCTGCATTCAGTTTGTCTTGCTGCTGCAGCAAGGCTTCCAACATGGCCTTGGCACGCACACTGTCGTTCCTGCGCGCTTCACACCAGTTCTTCACGTCTTCAATTTGTTTAGAAGTACAGCCCACCAATGTTTGCAATGCCTCAAGCGTAATGTCAACATGCTGCGCCAAGAAACTATCTATGGTGTTTTGCATCTCCTTCTGACGCTTTTCCGATTCCTCTCTGTGCTCTTGGTTGGTTGCTATGGATATACGCAACTCATTCAACTGCTTCTGCAATTGGACACTTTTTTGTTGGAGTGCTTCCACCACGGAACTCAATTTTCCAATGTTGTCATTTACGTTTTTAAGTTCCAACATCTGCCCGTCTATCAGCTTTAACTCGCGTTTGACATTCTCCCATTGCATCCGGATTTTCTCCAAAGAGGCATTATCTTTTTGAAAATCCATCTTTGTTTGTGCTGCAACCACTTCCAAAGCCGCAGACAACTTTTCCCACTTCAATTGGCATTGCTTGCAGCGTTCCTGTTGTGCAGCGACCTGCTGTTCCTTCACTTTCAATTGCGCGAACAATTGCTGATGGGTTTCGTTCAATGCATTCAAATCCGTCTGTGCCTTGTCATAAGCCGTTTTAAAAGGCAGAAGTTTTTCTTCAAACGCCGCATCCGACAAATTAGCTTTAATGACCGCGCCACACACAGGACAACTCTCGCCCGCATGCAATTGCGCGCGAATGGCTTTCACCGCATCATCAACAGCCAGCTTCATCTGGTCATAGAGCGTCTTTTGCTTTTCAAGGGTTTGCTTCGCTTCTTCCAATCGAGGCAACAAAGCCCCATATTCCTTTTTCACCAACTCCTGCAGTTGCTGATAGTCTTTCAGCAAACCGTTTTCCTTGTCCAGCGTTTCTTTCTGTTCCAACCACTGTCCCAACGCATTTATCCATTCAGACAAATGCCGTTCTTCCGCATGCAGCTTCTGTTGGTTTTCCATCAGATTTTCCGGAAAAGCATTGCGCTTCAACTGCCATTTCTGCAATTCGTCCTTCTGCTGTTGCCATTGTTTCTCATTGTTTTCTACAGCCGCAAGCTCAATCGAATAGCGTTTATTCAGTTCCTCCCCATTCTTGGCAAGTTTTCCGGCATTTTCCACTTCGTCCTTCAAAGCAGCCATCGTCCTTCTCACCTCATGGGAATTCTGGTAATCATCCAACAGTTTCACCCTCTGTTTATAGGCCGGAGTTTCCAGTTGTGCCCCCGCTGTCTCGCTGCGCTCCTGCGCCGTTTTAAGGTCCGACTTCAAGCGTTCCCAACTATGAAGCCAAGTATGCTTCACTTGAAGTTGCTGATAGGTCGTTTGCAACTCATTTTCCTCTTTGGCAAGCGTTGCCATCTGTTGTTCCACCTCTTCCTTTTCCTGGTCCGTAAGCAAACGGATAGCCTCTTGCTGTGCGGCTACGGCTTGAAAATCAGCCTCAGCCTGCTTGTTCTTTTCCGCAATTTTCCGCCCCACCAAAGAATAGATTTCCGTGCCTGTCAGTTTCTCGAGAATTTCCGATTTTTCGGCACTCTTGCTTTGGAGGAATCGGGTAAACTCTCCCTGCGCCAACAAGGTGGTACGACAAAACTGTTCGTAATTGAGTCCAACAACCCTTTCTATGCATTCTGCAATTTCTTCCTGCTTTAGTAAAGTTTGGTTGGTATGCAGATTTATAAGTTGGCGCTGTACTGGCTGAAGATTGCCCTTCACATTGTTGTGTGCCTTTCTCGCTATCCACATAGCCTGATAGTCGTTATTGTCATTTCCCGTAAAATAGAGCTGGGCAAAACCCTCACCCGTATTCCTTCTGAGCAGCTGTCGATTATCATTTATTGTCATTGCAGCAGCATTTTCTCCTTCCTTTTCCACGGCATATTTATCATTGGAAGATACTCGGGCCATTCTCGGCGTCTTATTGTAGAGCGCCAGACAGACAGCATCCAAAATGGTACTTTTACCGGCCCCCGTTTCACCATTGATAAGAAAAAGCGAAGCGCTCTTCAAGGGTTCCTGCGTAAAATCGATTTCCGCATCGGCTATGGATGCAATGTTGTGTATGATGATTTTATTGATTTTCATTGGGCTTGCTGTTGGTTAATTTCATGTTGGATTTCATCAATCATTTCCAGAAAGTTCTGCACCTTTTCCTGTGGTACAGAAAGCGCCTTCATATATTTATCCGCCACCTCAGCCGGCGACATATCCTGCAATTGCAGAGGGGTAATGCTCTGTAGAAGCTGCGGATTATTCAGTGCCGTTTCATAATGTACCTGCAATGTACAGAAACGGCACTGCTTCTGACGTGCTGCATTGGCCGCCTGTTCGTTATAATCAGCAGGAAGGGCAATCTGTGTGGTTACATTCAGGCGAATATACGCCTTCCGTTGGTCATCAAACCTTTGCAGACAAGCAATCGCCTCGTCAAACGGAAGCGGCTGTTCGGGAATGGTCAGCAAAGGCCATGGATTTTCAATGGGCAAATGTTGTATTTCCAAGGGTTTACCACTTTCCATTGTAACCAATGTCACCGAATGCTGGTAGTCTTCGTCAAAACTCACCGCCAAGGGCGAACCCGCATAGGTACAATTGGAATGAGGCACCGTCTGACAACGATGAATATGCCCAAGTGCTATGTAGTCATACTGGCCGAATATATCAGGATGCACATATTCGATGGTCCCTATTGTGTCATCCTGAAAACGCTTATGTCCCGTCAAGTCCACATTCTGTACAGCCAAATGCGCCATCAGAACAGTCGGCTTGTGCTGCGTGTTGAGTGCCTGCACCTGTTCGTGCAATTGGCGGAAGAAGGCCGCTTGCGCATCAGAACCATCAGCCGCAGGAGGGAAATTCCTCGGATAGACATGTGGCACCGCCACCACATAACCTTTATCTTGTACAGGCACAATGAACTTATGGTAGTCTATCGTACGCTGTTCATACAATTCACCAATCACATGAACGGAATGATAATCCCACAACTCGCGCGACAATTCCAAACGCGAAGCACTATCGTGATTGCCGGCAATGACAACAATTTGCATGTCGGGCGCAGCCTTGTGCAATTCAAACATGGCGTTGTTATACATTTTTTGTGCGGCAATCGAGGGTAAGGGAACATGAAACACATCACCGGAAAGCAAAAAAGCATCCGGCTGGTTTTCCTTTACCAATTGCGTGAGTTGCGCCAGGAAATCCAACTGTTCTTCCGTTCGGTCATATCCATACAGCTGATGTCCCAAATGCCAGTCAGCAGAATGCAGAATCTTCATAAACTATCATCAAAACAGATTTTCAGTAAGCAAAGGTATCAAAAATAACTGTACACACCCACCAAGAACACATGAAGTTCCACTCATTTTTTGTAGTAAATGGCATTTTTCACTATCTTTGCGAGTAGCAAGCTATGCATTTCTGCATAGTCTGAAGAAAACGAATATTCACATCATAATTTATAGCTATGGATTCATTTTTTGAATTACTGAAAAACAGACGAAGCATCAGAAAATACACAGAACAACCTGTTGAGGCTGAGAAGATTAAGGCAATAACAACCGCCGCATTGATGTCACCAGCCGGCAAACGCTTGAATCCGTGGGAATTTATTGTAGTTGAAGACAGAAACATGCTCCAACAACTGTCAGAAGCCCGTCCAGCTGGGTCACAGCTGTTGAGCAATGCCCCATTGGGAATTGTAGTCATTGCCGACCGTGACCGCAGCGACACATGGATGGAAGACGCCAGCATTGCAGCACACAATATTCAATTGGCAGCCACTGATTTAGGCTTGGGTGCCTGCTGGGTGCAAATGTACGGAAGAGAAAAAGACGAACATACCTCAGCCGAGAGCTATGTCAGAGGTCTGTTGAATATTCCGGAAAACTATGCCGTTTTGTGCATCATGTCCATTGGTTATAAAAACGAAGACCGCAAAGCATATGATTTGGAAAAACTGGATTATTCCAAAATACATTATGGAACCTTTTAAACGAACCTAACTATGAGTAAGATAAAAATAGGCATTACGCAAGGCGATATAAACGGTGTGGGTTATGAAGTCATTCTTAAAACCTTTTCAGAACCCCACTTGATGGAATTATGCATTCCAGTGCTATATGGTTCACAGAAACTGGCGCAAGCCCACAAACAGAAGTTGACTGACATTCAAGTCAATATGCAAGTGATTGCCGATGCAAACATGGCACAAGAACGCAAATTGAATATCATCAGTTGCACAGACGATAAAGTAACCGTCAATTTTGGGAAAGGCAGCGAAGAAAGCGCCAAAGCCGCATTGGATTCACTGGAACGGGCATGCAACGACCTACGTGAAGGGCTAATTGATGCTTTGGTTACAGCTCCTATCAGCAAAGGCCACATGCAGGAAGACAAGTTCGGACACAAAGGGCATACCGAATATCTGGCCCAACAGTTTGGAGTCAACGAAGACGATGCCCTGATGTTGCTTATGACCCCCTACATGCGTGTTGCTTTGGCCACCAACCATTTGGCCATGAAGGACGTTGCCAACCATCTGAGCAAGGAACTGATTGTAAAGAAACTGAACATTTTGAACCAATGCCTGAAATCCGATTTAGGCATTCGCCGTCCACGCATAGCCGTATTGGCACTCAATCCCCATTCCGGCGACAATGGTATTTTGGGCCATGAAGAAGAGGATATCATCATTCCCGCCATCGAAGAAGCAGAAAGCAACCATGAGGTATTAGCCATTGGTCCCTATGCTGCTGACGGCTTTTTCGGTAATGGCACATATAGGAGCTTCGACGCCATATTGGCCATGTATCACGACCAAGGTCTGATACCACTAAAAATGACCGGCATGAGCAATGGCGTCAACTTTACAGCCGGCTTGCCATTTGTGCGCACATCACCCGACCATGGAACCGCCTTTGACATTGCAGGCACCAATATGGCCGACCCCACCTCTTTCCGGGAAGCTGTATATGCAGCCGTTGATATCTACATGCACCGTAAAAGCTATGAAGAGCTCAACGCACATCCATTGGTAATCAAACAAAAACAGACCAACAATAAAGAATAGAACTATATGAAACGTATTATTAGCCTTGCAGCCATCGGTCTGTTAATGGCATCTTGTGTTAACAGCGGAAAAATTTTACCGAGCGTAACCGGTACTATCTATGAAAACCTGGTGGTAATGAACGACACCTATTGGAAAGGCGCAGAAGGCGATTCCGTGCGTGCCAAACTGGCAGCCGACATGGTATGCATGCCTCAGGTAGAGCCCCTGTTTTCATTGTCACAGACCAGTTTCAACGGCTTCACTGATATTTTGAAACCCGTTAGAAACATTTTCATTGCAGACATTGACTCCACCCAATACACCCAAGGAAAAGTATATTATTACAAAGACCAATGGGCAAAACCGCAGGTAGTTGTCAAAGTGGCTGCCCCCGACCGTGAAACCTTCAAGCAACTGATGAGCCAATACGGTGACAGAATAGCCCAGCATTTTGTAGACGAAGAAATCAAACGGCAAATTGAAATCTACAAAGGATATACCAATGCCAAGGCCAAAGAACTGGCTATGCAAAAGTTTGGCATCATGGTAAACATCCCCAACGACATGAGCCAAATCAGCGAATCGGAAAATTTCCTGTGGGCAACAGACAACAAGTCAAGGGTAAGACGTGACATCGTCATCTATTCCTTCCCTTATACTGATAAGGATACGTTCACCAAAGAATACTTGCTGGCCAAACGTGACAGCATCATGAAACACCATATACCCGGTGATGTGGAGGGTTCATATATGGGAACCGAATACAACCATATTCCACCCGTATTCAAGGCCATCAATGTGAGAGGCGAATATTGTGCCGAGTTGAGAGGCCTGTGGCGCATGATAAATGGCAGTGCCATGGGTGGTCCGTTCGTAAGTCATACACGTTTGGATGAAATCAACCAACGTGTCATCATGATTGAAGGATTCGTTTATGGAGCCGGCTCCAAGAAGCGCAACGCACTCCGCCAAGTGGAAGCCGTATTGTATTCCATGCAGTTGCCGCAGGAAATCAATGCCCTGCCGGAAGTGGAGATTGTTTCAGAAGACAGCCTACAATAATTAACTGCCATTTTTACACTTTGCTATGAAAATTGTATTGGTAGGCGCAGGCAATTTGGCCACCAACCTTGGCAAAGGTTTGAAGGCCATCGGAGAGCAGGTTGTTCAGATTTACAGCCGCACTGAAGCCTCAGCACGCAGTCTATCCGAACTCCTGCAATGCAGCTATACAACCGAAATATCCGATATCTGTAAAGATGCCGATATTTATATATACGCACTGAAAGACAGTGTCTTGCAGGAGATAGCCCAACAAACCGAAGGTGAAGAGGCCATTCACCTTCACACGGCAGGCAGCATGGACATGAATGTGTTGCAACATAAAAAACACTATGGTGTGTTTTACCCATTGCAGACATTCTCGAAAGACCGCATTGTCGATTTCAAATCCATTCCCATTTTTGTGGAAAGCAATGATGCATATTCCTTGGAAACGACCATGCAATTGGCACATAAATTGTCGGAAAAAGTATACAGGGCAGATTCGGAACAACGGCGAAAAATGCACCTGGCAGCGGTATTTGCATGTAATTTTGTCAACTGCATGTATGCCAACGCAGCGGAAATAACGGCTTCAGCAGGCATTCCATTTGATGTATTGCACGCCCTGATTGACGAGACGGCAGCCAAGATACACCAATTGAGTCCGGCAAAAGCCCAAACCGGCCCGGCTGTACGCATGGACAGGAATGTAATAGACAAGCACATAAGCACTCTTTCAAGCGAACGCCAACAAATGATATACAAATTATTGAGCGAAGATATATACAAACGAAAACAACAAGAAGTTTAATCCATAAAAAAGAACAACTATGTTTAGCACAAAAGTTGAAGAAGCATTAAATGCTCAAATCAATGCCGAAATGTGGTCGGCTTATCTTTATTTGTCAATGGCTGCTTATTGCCACGAACAAGGTTTAGCTGGTATGGCCAACTGGTTTGAAGTACAGTTCAAGGAAGAACAAGACCACGCCATGATTATTTATAAACATTTGGTAGCACGTGGCGGTCGCGTTAAATTGGCTCCAATAGCAGAAGTAGAAACAGAATGGGCTTCTCCTCTCGCTGTATTTGAAAACACTTTGACCCATGAAAAGAAGGTTACTTCTCTTATCAACGAGTTGTATGCTCTTGCTACTGAAGAAAAAGACTATGCTACCCAAAGCATGTTGAAATGGTTTATCGACGAGCAAGTAGAGGAAGAAGAAAACGTAAAAACCCTTATTGACAATCTGCGCATGATTAAGGACAACGGCTTTGGTCTGTATATGATTGACAAGGAATTGGGTGCACGTACTTATACTCAAGCTGCTCCATTGGCAAAAGAATAGTACAAGCGAAAGATATGACAGCTTCTTTTAGGAGGCTACTTTCAGGGGACATGTCATTGGGGCATGTCTCCTTTTATTTTATGTCTACCGAAAGAAAATCCTATTAAAGGTCTGATTCAGACTTGTCTGAAGTCGTGAATTAGCGTACCTTTGCAGTGCAAGAAAAGGATATATGGAGATTTGTGAATTACTTCGGATGTATGGGAAACATCCGCTACTTCAAAAAAGTGACAATTGGATTAAATCGGGCAAAGGTGAACATTTACTGGTGCAAGGGCTCAACGGTTCTTCCAAAGCCATCTGGCAAGCATCCACCTATCTGCACAGCAAGCGCCCCCTATTGACCGTAGCTGATGACGCCGAAGAAGCCGCCTATCTGTTTAACGACCTGCGCACTTTGTTGTCGGAAGAAGACGTTTATCTGTTTCCTGCCTCCTATAAAAGCAAATCACGCAACCGACAAGCCGACGCTGCCAATGAGATTAACCGCACGGAAACCCTCAACCGACTAGCCAACAACAAAATACCTTGCATCATTGTCAGTTATCCGGAAGCCATTATGGAAAAAGTCGTCGATAAGAATGACTTTCAGGAATCCACATTGGCGCTGCGTGTTGACATGCACATCAGCACGGAAGATATACAGAAACGATTGTTCGATTTCGGTTTTAACCGGGTTGACTTTGTGTATGAGCCTGGACAATTTGCCATCAGAGGCAGCATCATCGACATATTTTCCTATTCCTGCGAAAACCCATACCGCATTGACTTCTTTGGTGATGACATTGAGAGCATACGTCTGTTTGACATAGAAACACAGCTTTCCACCGAAAAGAAGAACGAAATAGAAATCATTCCCGACCTGTTCAAACAGTTGGCCAAGGAACGGACTTTTTTCTTCTCCTATCTAGCCCCCAACTGCCTGTATCTGTTCAATGACCTGACCTATACATGCGGCAAGATTGACCAGCTTTACACAGGCCTTGCATTGGATGGAGTAGAAGGCAATTACATAGAAAGCAGCGAATTGCTAGCCTTTATCACTTCCAAACAAACCATTGAACTGAGCAGCAAATCCTGCTATAACGACTATTCCGTCGTTACTTTCAACACCTCCTTCCAGCCATTGTTCCACAAGAACTTTGACTTAATTGGACAGGCCCTGATGAAAGCCCAAAACGACGGATATGGCATCTATCTGTTGAGCGACAGCAAGAAACAGACCGACCGCATCGCTTCCATATTTGAGGACAAAGGGGAAGACATACGCTTCACACCTGTGGACAAGACACTTCACGAAGGTTTCATGGACCATGACCTGCTGTTGTGTTGCTACACCGACCACCAGTTGTTTGAGCGCTACCACAAAGTGCAACTCAAAACCGACAATGCCCGAAGGGGAAAAGTCATATTGACACTGAAAGAGCTCAACCAGTTTAAAATTGGTGATTATTTGGTTCACATCGACCATGGTGTGGGAAAATTCGGCGGTCTGGTACGAACCAACATCAACGGAAAGATGCAGGAGATGGTGAAACTCATCTACAAGGACGACGACATCATTTTCGTGAGCATCCATTCCTTGCACCGCATTGCCAAATACAAAGGAAAGGAAGGCGAACCTCCACGCATCAACAAATTGGGAAGCGGGGCTTGGGAGCGCCTGAAAGAGCGCACCAAATCGAAAGTCAAGGATATTGCCCGCGACCTCATACAACTCTATGCCAAACGAAAGGCGGAAAAAGGTTTCCGCTTCTCGCCGGACGGCTATCTGCAACACGAATTGGAAGCATCGTTCCTGTATGAGGACACCCCCGACCAAGTAAAAGCTACCGCCGATTTCAAGAAAGACATGGAATCGGACACCCCTATGGACCGGTTGGTCTGCGGCGACGTAGGTTTCGGCAAGACAGAGATAGCCATGCGTGCTGCCTTCAAAGCCGCCACCGACGGAAAGCAAGTAGCCGTGCTGGTACCTACCACTGTTCTTGCCCTCCAACACTACAACTCCTTCAAGGAACGTTTCAAAGACATGCCCTGTACAGTAGAATACCTCAGTCGCGCCAAAAGCCCCAAAGAGACTAAGGAGATTGTCAAACGTCTGGAAGAAGGAAAAATCGATATTATCATCGGCACCCACAAGCTGGTTGGCAAGAGTATCAAATTCAAGGATTTGGGATTGTTGATTATCGACGAAGAACAAAAATTCGGCGTTGCCGTCAAGGAGAAGCTCAAACAGTTGAAAGTCAATGTAGATACCATGACATTGACAGCCACTCCTATTCCACGAACCCTGCAATTTTCGTTGATGGGTGCGAGAGACTTATCCATCATCAACACCCCACCCCCCAACCGCTATCCCGTTCAAACCGAACTGATATGCAATACGGACGAAGATATCATTCAGGAGGCAATCGAACTGGAATTGAACCGCAACGGACAGGTGTTTATCATCAACAACCGCATCCATAATCTGGAGGCTGTCAAGAATATGGTCAAACGTCTGGTGCCCGAATGCCGCATAGCCATTGGCCATGGGCAAATGAAGCCGGAAGAATTGGAAACCATTCTGACCGATTTCGTCAATTACGAATACGATGTATTGATAGCCACCGCCATCATCGAGTCGGGAATCGACATGCCAAATGTCAATACCATTCTGATCAACAACGCACAGAATTTCGGTTTGAGCGACTTGCACCAGTTGCGTGGACGTGTAGGTCGAAGCAATCGCAAAGCCTATTGTTATCTGATTACCCCGGAAATGAGCCTGCTTACCCCAGAAGCCAAACGAAGACTGCAAGCCATAGAAACGTTCTCTGACCTAGGTAGCGGTTTCAATATTGCCATGCAAGACCTTGACATTCGTGGTGCAGGCAATATGTTGGGAGCCGAACAAAGCGGATTTATCGCAGACTTGGGATATGAAACCTACCAAAAGATATTGAACGAAGCTGTCATCGAACTGAAAGAAGAGGAATTTTCCGATTTGTATAAAGACGAACTGGAAGATACCAGCAACAATACCTTCTATGTTTCCGACTGTGTGCTGGAATCGGATTTGGAACTCTGCTTCCCTGCTGACTACATTGAAAATGTTTCCGAACGTATATCACTCTATCAGGAACTGGACAACCTCAACAATGAGAGCGAATTGGAAGCATTCAAAAGCAAGCTGATAGACCGCTTCGGAGCAATCCCTCCTGCCGGTGACGACCTTATGCAAGCATTACGTTTGAGGTGGATTGCCCAACGCCTTGGCATAGAAAAACTGGTGCTCAAGGGAGGCAGAATGAGTGCATTTCTGGTTTCCAACATGAAGTCGAGCTATTACCAGTCAGACATTTTCGGCAAATTGTTGCGTTATGCCGTCAATCACCCACGCCAATGCCAATTGAGAGAACAGAATGACAAACGTTCCATTGTCATTGCCAATGTGGACAGTGTAAACAAAGCATGGAGTGTGCTCTCGGAAATAGAACAAAGTAGCAACGCATAAAGCGCACACAATGAAATACAGCCTCAGCTTTCAGTGCCAACACACACATCCATTTGACATAAACCTGTTTTTAGAGCAAGTGGAAGTACCGCTGCTGTTGGATTATATTGCCGAAGAAGATGACTGCACCTATTATTACCTGTATAGGAAAAACCTGTCGGTAAGCTATTTTGAAATCATCGACTCGCATAATGGACATTATGAAATTTCCATAGACGGCTTGGCCTCCTATGAGGACTACCGCCTCTTCCCATATCTGGCCGATTGCCTTCACAGGTATCTGAATGACAGTCCATTCCCTGCCATCGACGGACAAAGTGTCTATGAGCTGTATCAAGAAGAAAAGATTGAGGAATACATCGGTGAGGAAATTGCCACCCTCAAAGCCACATTGACCATTGCACCCCGTTATTATCCCATGCTCGCAATGGAAAGCTGTTACATCAGCCTGCACCAGTTGGCAGAATATGGCGTATGCCTCCACTCCTCCACCCCAAGAATATATGGTTATATCCACTATCTGATGCGCCACGGAAAATTACCGCAGGCACAACCCGAACAATTGCAGGAAGATATGGAGCGCTTTTCTGAAGAGATTCAGGCTGACGTTCCTCAACACCTTTCGATTGGACGTGTCAAATCATGGCAAACCGACGGAACAGAAACGTGGGAGAGTTATTCACAGGAAGATGTAACACTTCTATGCCAATTGGCCCGTCAATATCAATCGGGCGAACCAATAGAAGGCGTTGTATTAAACGATATCGGTACCATTTATCAAGCAGGCATTGGTGTGGAAGCCGATGCGCAAACTGCCGCCTATTGGTATAAGGAAGCCTGCCGATGTGGCGAATTGGTGTATGCCCCTGCCAATTTGGGCGATTTATACAGAAAAGGCGGAAACAATTTGCCGGCATCACTGCCCAAAGCCTTTGAAGCCTATAGCCAATCATCCGAGCCGTATGCACTTTATCGTATAGGACAAGCCTATGAAGAAGGCTGGACAGAAGCCCCCAACTTGCCAAAAGCCATGAAGTGGTATGAACGTTCGGCCGAAAAAGGACATCATTTAGCAATCAAGCGATTGAAAAATAAATAGATAAACAATGCTCTAATTTTTCAATTCATTCCCCTAATTTGCACTAATCCTATCTTTTCTCTTACTTTGCAGAAAAAGGAAAGTTATGGAAAACAACGAACAAAACACAGATCCGCACATTGACGGTTTTGAAAATTGCACCGAAGAAACAAAACGACTCTTTGCAGGCTGCAAAAATCAGGATGATGTAATGGAACGCGCCCGTGAGTTAGGCTACATGACACACGAAGAATTTTGGGCACATATACACAAAAAGATAGATGAATTTTATGATAAACTTGGACTACCATAAAAAAACACTATGAAAAAAGAACAACCAAATAAAAACATATACTCAAAAAAATTCATTGCCAAACTAAACAAAAGTATTGCTGAAGCAAAACAAGGTAAAGTCAGAAGAATAGATGAAAAAGAATTGTGGAAATTATGGCAAGACTGACTAGCATTAAACCCAAATCGGTCATTAGAACTTATTATTTTGTGGTCTCAGTCATAATCGCCTTATATTCAATAAGTTACGAATATAAATTTCTAATGGCGGTCATTAGAAAATCAATTTTATAAAAATCAGTGTATCAACAACTTACAGATTAGACCACGGAAATTCGATATTCTAATGACCGATTTGGGTTAAATACCGCAACAGACATTGCAAGTCACAAAAAATATCCCAGATAAATCAGACATAACGATTTCATTTTTTATCCAAGCATTCATTTTCCACTCTACAAATGCTGAAATAAAACTCCTTTAGCAAGATATTGCCAATGAACCATGCAAAAAAATAACCCAGTCCGTTGCAGAACTTGATATTATCTCATTCAATGCCCAGGCGGACCGGATTATTATATCTTGAAAGTTCCCCAAGTGCCTTGCTCGACTAAAGTCTTTGGTGCTTCTTTTGGAAACTATCTGAAAACAAAGGTACAAACTTATTTCCCAATTAGCAAACATAAATATGAAATTCAAAGCACTTTTGCATCACTAGGGAAAGAATTCCTTACACAAAAAAAGTGGTTAAATTGCTTGTTTCTTGCAACTTAACCACTTCTGTCGGGATGAGGCGACTTTTTACAACATTTTCAGGCTCTCTGTCCTCTATCTTTTCTGCTATCTTTTACTTTGTTTT
>CALUKG010000034.1 GCA_944321155.1 uncultured Bacteroidales bacterium
GAGGTCATCACTAATCCATCAGCCAAATATGACCCGGAGGGAACTGCCGGTATAATTAACATTGTCATGAAAAAGAACCGTAAAGCAGGTTATTACGGAAGCGTTTCAGCTGGCACCAACTATCCATGGGGAGGTATTCCTGGATATAATGCCAGTGCAAATATCAATTTCAGCCAAGGAATTGTTGATTCCTATCTGAATATCGGCTATCGCAACAACAACAGTATTGGTGGTACATTAAGTGACAGATATGACTATCTCCCCACCGATACCATCAATCTATATCAAATCGGCAAAAACAACAGAAACTACAACGGCTTATTTGTGAGAGCTGGTATTGATTTCAGAATTACCGACAACAGTTCAATCGGCCTGTCTGGATTTGGAATGTTTGGAAAAAACACGACAAACAACACAAAGAACTACGAAGAGAAAAACATAACAACTGACACACACATTCGCACCTACGACCGTCTGGAAGAAGGTAGTGGAAAATTTCCAGGAGGAAATGTAACCTTGGATTACAGAATAGATTTTACACCCAAGCAAAATCTATGGGCAAGTGTAAACTATTCACAGCACAATTCCTCCAATAGTTCCACCTATACACAAAATGATGTTACCAATGGCACTCAAATGAGCAGTAAACAACAGCAGAATAAAACAAACAATAATAGCCGCTGGACAATCAAGGCCGATTATACCAATAACTTTACAGAAAACAGTCGGCTGGAAGCTGGTTGGCAAACGTCTTTACGCTATCAGCTAAGTACAGCCGATGCAATGGACCTGCTAACCCAACAGCCATTGGAAGAGTTCTATAATGACTTTGACTATCGCGAACAGGTTCATGCGCTATATGTAACCTATGGTAACCGTTTTTGGGAAAAACTCAGTGCACAGGTTGGCCTTAGAGGGGAATATATGCTCCGTCACACAACTACGAATGGAGTAGAAAACAAGCCTCAAAGCTATTTTCAATTATTTCCCAGTGCTTATCTTTCATACTCTCTTCCTAAAGGGAATGAACTGCAAGTGAACTATACACGTCGTGTTGACCGTCCACGCGGACGCCAAATCAATCCATTCAAAGACTTGTCTGATTCTACCAACATCTCTTATGGAAATGAGGAACTGCTCCCACAATTCTCTTCTGCACTGGAATTGAATTACCTGAAAAATTGGCAATCACACACTCTGTCTGCCGGCTTGTTTTACAGGTATTCTGATGGAGTGATACAAAACATCAGATATGTAACTAACGGTCAGATGGAAAACACATATGTAAATGTATCACGCTCACAAAATGCCGGTATTGAATTAGTTAGCAAAAACAAGCTGTGGGGTGAATTCCTTCAATTGACAACATCGGTAAATGCCTATTTCAGCCAAATGGATTCAGCAACCTACTCTTTTGAAAAAGCAACCGTCTATATACCCCAACAGAACAATTTTACTTGGTCTGCACGTATGAATGCATCCTTCCTGTTTTTAAAGAACCTGACCGGACAAATAACCGGCCGCTATTCTTCGCCACGCTTATTGGCACAAGGACGCACCGCACACTCCTATGCACTGGATTTGGGACTAAGAGCCACCTTCTTCGACCGACAGCTAAGTGTAAACTTGATGGCACGCGACATTTTGGATTCTCGTGGCAGAAAATCAGAAAACTGGAGTGATAATTTCTATGAATATTCAGAATTCCAATGGCATGGCCGTACAATAGGACTCACTGTTACCTACAATTTCGGAAACATGAAACCTAAAAAGAAAAACAAGCCTGTAGATACTATGGATGAATCAATGGAAATGGATGAATAGCCATCAATAAATAAAAAACATCAAAAATCCGGTTCCCAAGTAATAGAGACCGGATTTTTGTTTACATACGGCTTACTATGATTGTAATCGTATCCAAAAGGTTCTGTCTATACGCCATTACCCGCTTTTCACTGCAATCAATGGCAAAACAAGGTTATCAATATCGGAACTGCCAATTCCAATGCAATGCCATGAAAAACAGATACTGGCAACCATTTGCCATCATTACCGGAAGCCTTAAGAATGATAGGCAAACATACATCCATTGAATTGATACCAGACACAGAAATGGCAGCACAACTACCTCCTTTATTGGTAAAAAAAGCACACCCAAACATCGCTATCATTTCCCTAAACACATTGACCAATAACGCTAAAGAAGCCAATTTCGTCGCTTCGTCAATTCCTACCGTCATTGTTTTCATATCCAAAATGAGAACAGAAGAAAGGGAATAATAGCCAAATCCACTGCCAATAGCCATAAGGTCGGACAATGTATATTCATGAAGAAGGAACACAGCCAACATGGTGAACAGTAGCGTCCCTATTATTGTAAAAACAGGAAGTAACAACATCTGCCACTGGAAGGAATGTATGATATAAGTTAATCCTTCGTTGGACCCCAAGCCCAATCCTGCCAGAAAAACCAATATTGAAAGTAACAATACGGGAAGAATGGGGAGTGACAAAACAGCAGGCGCATAACCTGACAAGCCTAAACAAATTCCCCCCAAGAAGCAGACAAAAGCAATTATGTTTTCTTTCATTTTTTACCTCCTTCCTTTTTTTTCTGCCAATATCCTAAAAAATATGCAGCAACAAAACTACCTAACACACCACTCAATGCAATGATAGCTGCCTGCAGACCAAATTTGGTAATGTTGTCCATCAGCATTTGGTTTCGACCAACGGAAATACCAAACACAAACAACAATAAAAAAACCACATATTGTGTAGCTGCCCCTATTCTATGAACAAAACGTATATTACGAAGCAGATAACCTATTCCAATTCCAAGAAACAACAAAAATAAAATACGAAACATAAGCAATACTTTTATAGTTAATAATCACATAGTTACATTGCATAAAAGCTCTTCCGCTCTCACACACAAAAAACTTTCCTCTTCAAATAGAAAAGGAATGAACAAGTAACAATAAAAGTAATTTTGCTTAGATAAAACCGCTAAACCAATAGACGTGCACAACCCTACATAGCCGTTCCTCGGCATGTATGTTCAATTTTTTGATATGTGCAAATCGCATCGTCATAGTTTAGAACAATTAATCGGCTAGTGTTTCCAAATGATTACAGACATATAACAAACATCAGAACTATTTGTTCGATTGAAATAGCTTACGGAAAAAACTTTTCTGCGAAGCATCTTCTGACATATCACCACTATACGGCTCCCAAGCTTTCCCTGAAGATATCATCTGATAGATAACCCCCCAATCAGGCAAACCGCCCAAATTCCTGTCATCAATAAACAAGTCTGCTGCCAATTTCCGTGCACACGCATGTTCTTCTTGCTCTTCCGGAAAATTGCTGTTAACAGCATAGAACTCAAGTCCTCTTTTTTTACAGAATTCCAATGCCTCTTCCAGTTCTTTACCTTGTCTTACGGTCCAAAGAATCAATTGATGACGACCTTCCTGTTGTATTTTTTTGAGCGTTGCAATGGCGAAAGGAATTTCCTTACCTATTTTTGGGTATTCGTGTGTAACGATTGTTCCGTCAAAGTCTACTGCTATTATCATAATATACTATTTTTCCTGTTTGTCTGTTTTTTCAGTCCAAGACATCTCATATTCAATCCTGGCTCGGGTCGGTTTGCAGAAATAAACGCCAACCGCGGATATACCAGCGCAAAAGACAAGGGATTTCTGTTGCAGCAAATAAAATGCAAAGATACTGACAATTAAACCGATTCCAATAAAAATCAATCGTAATAAACTATAGGTACAATACTTCTTCTCTTTTATTTGTGCTGGTTTTGCAGCCAAAGCCTTCACCATTCGGTTATGCAATCCTAATCCCCCCGGTACAGACAAAAGGGTATATAATATCACCACATAGGATATAACTATTCCTTCCTTACTTTGCGGGTCAACATACCATAAGCCGTTTTTTGCGCCCCAAAAACCAGCGACAGCAGCTGCCACAGCCAATAGAATACTGGCATAATAAGTTAAATTGAGTTTTGTAAATGTGCTCATAATCAATATATTTATTTTATCCCTCAAAAACAACTCTATTGAGGATAGATTTTCCCAATGTTATCTCGTCTGTATATTCCAAATCATTGCCAACGGCCACACCTCTGGCAATAGCCGTAATTCTAACCTGATACGGTTTGAGTTTCTTGTATATATAATATGCTGTTGTATCACCTTCCATTGTGGTAGGCAATGCCATAATTATTTCTGCAATATCATTATTAGCTACTCTCTGTACCAATGATTCTATTTCCAAATCACTGGGCCCTACCCCTTCCATTGGAGAAACAATGCCTCCTAATACATGGTACAATCCTTTGTATTGACGTGTATTTTCTATTGCCATAACATCTTTAATATTTTCAACCACACAAATCAAACTTGCATCCCGCTGAGGCATGGAACAAATCTCACAGATTTCCGTATCGGAGATGTTATGACAAACCTTACAATAATGCACCTCTTTTTTTAGTCTGAGAAGTGCTTCCGCAAAATGTTCAACATCAACCTCATCCTGTTTAAGAAGATGAAGTACCAAACGCAATGCAGTTTTCCTGCCGATTCCCGGTAATTTTGCAAACTCGTTTACTGCATTCTCCAATAATACGGATGGATATTCAGCCACAATATTTTTTTTGTGCAAAGATACGGCATGATAATTGAAGTAACAAATGAAAAGAAAAGAAGGGCTTAAAATGGTATTGAAAAAAAGAAATCGGTACATGGAAATCGGGAAAATGGTGAATTAGAAGAAACATCGTCAATTTTTCCACATAAACCGCCATTTTCTGCACGTGCTATACGCTGATAAGGATGTATTTTTGCCTTGTCGATTTTGACAAACAATTCATTCAATTATAAACAAATTAAAAACACAATCAATCATGAAAAAAGTATTACTTTCTTGTGTAGCACTTTGTGCTGCAATGTCAATGAGTGCACAAATAGTTAAAACTGTTGCAGAGGTTTGTAACTATGTTGACATAGAAGCAGAAAAAGCTAATCTTACGAGCATAGAGGTAACATCTACGACATTCGCAACTCTTGAGAATGGCACTATTTTCAAAGGTTTCCAAAAATCAGATGGTACAGAAACATCGATTACATGGAATGAAAAAGAAACTTACAACACGTCTATCATAATGCCTGAAACAGCAGGTACATTAGATACTTTAATTGTTGGTACTATGTTTAGAGCTGGTTCTGGCGCATCAATCGAACTAGGAAACTTCACTACTACGGCAGACGGTAATATCCAAGTTTATTTTCAACCAAATGGCGATAGCGACCGTGGACTCTCCATTAAAAATACAGGAACAGATGAGGTTATTGAGGTTGTTAAAAATGGTGCAAAAATCGACAACATTCGTCCGGGATATATTGCAGAATTCCCAATTAAAGCAGGTACCTATTCTGCAGGAGAAATTGTTATTGAAGTTATAAAAAATACCAGCAATATTTTCGGTATCAATATTGAAAATTTGCAAACCTCTGCTATCCAAAATGCCATTGCAGAAAAAATTAGCTTCAACGGCAATGTTATTTCTAATGTTGAAGGCTTGAACCTTTCTGTTTACAATGTATTGGGTAAATTGATGGTTACTTCTAATGGTGACATCGATATGAGCGCATATCAAACTGGCGTATACGTTGTACGCGCTGAAGGCGTTAAAGGTGCTTTGAAAATCCGCAAATAAAAACAAATTAATAGTATAGAAAGGAGATGCACTGTCCATGACGGTGCATCTTTTTTTGCGTCTAATTACCGCATAAAATATTGCCGGCAGCAAACATTATTGCAATAACATCCATTGCTTCGCAAAACAACCTGTCATGTATTTTCTGCATGCCTAAAAAGAACCCCTAATAGAATAATAAGGTATGTAAAAGTGGAAGCTGAATTATTGCATTATCCAAAAGAAAAAGCTAACTTTGGCGGCAAATTAGCAAGAAAAATAGTGATATGGCAAAAGACAATAATAACAATGGTGGTTCTTTTCACAATGCCCTAACATCAGGTAGTAAGATAGTAGGAACAATAACGGCTGACAGTGATTTCCGTATTGATGGCCACGTTGAAGGAGAACTGAACTGTAAAGGAAAAGTTGTTATAGGAACACAAGGATTCATGAAAGGAACCATTGACTGCCAAAACGCAGAAATACATGGTACCGTGGAAGGAAAAATCTTGGTGAGCGATACATTAACGTTACGCCAAACCGCTCATGTAACAGGAGAAATGGACATTCAGACATTGGTTATTGAACCCAATGCACAATTTAACGGTACTTGCACGATGAAGAAGGCTTCCAAGAAGGAAACAACAACAAAATAAACCCTAAACACAATACCTTAAAAACACAAAGAATTATGGCAACTATTAAACCATTCAAGGGCATTCGCCCTCCGAAAGAACTTGCAAAAAAAGTATCTTCACGTCCTTATGACGTATTGAATTCAGAAGAAGCACGAGCAGAAGCTGAAGGCAATGAAATGTCATTGTATCACATCATCAAACCTGAAATCGATTTTCCGGTTGGCACAGATGAACATGACGAACGTGTGTATGAAAAAGCTGTGGAAAACTTCAAGAAATTCAGACAAAAAGGTTGGTTGAAACAGGACGACAAAGAAAACTATTACGTATATGCACAAACTATGAACGGCCGTACCCAGTATGGTCTTGTTGTTTGTGCTGCCGTTGAAGACTATATGAACGGCAATATCAAAAAGCACGAATTGACCCGCAAAGACAAGGAAGAAGACCGCATGAAACACGTACGCGTGAACAATGCCAATATCGAACCTGTTTTCTTTGCATATCCTCATCGGGACGATTTGGACAAAATCATTGCAGAGGTAACAGCTAAAACACCTGAATATGATTTTGTTGCCGATTTGGACGGCTTCGGTCACAAGTTCTGGGTGATTGACGATGAAGCAACCATCAAACGCATTACTGAAATCTTCGCTCAAATTCCATATATGTATATTGCTGATGGTCACCACCGTAGTGCAGCAGCAGCATTGGTTGGACATGAAAAGAAGCTGCAAAACCCGAACCACCGCGGTGATGAAGAATATAACTATTTCTTGGCTGTATGCTTCCCTGACAACCAACTGAACATTATTGACTATAACCGCGTCGTTAAAGATTTGAATGGTCTGAGCGATGAAGAATTTCTGAACAAATTGTCCAAAAACTTCATTGTTGAAGAAAAAGGCACCGAAATTTACAAACCTCAGAAACTTCATAATTTTTCAATGTATCTCTCTGGAAAATGGTATTCACTCACAGCAAAAGAAGGTACATACAATGACAATGACCCTATAGGCGTATTGGATGTTACCATTTCCTCCAATCTGATTTTGGACGAAATTTTGGGCATCAAGGACTTGCGCACCGACAAACGCATCGACTTTGTTGGGGGCATTCGCGGTTTAGGCGAACTGAAAAAACGTGTTGATAGCGGTGAAATGAAAGTTGCACTGGCTTTGTATCCCGTTTCCATGAAACAATTGATGGATATAGCCGACAGTGGCAATATCATGCCTCCAAAAACAACATGGTTTGAGCCTAAACTTCGTTCGGGATTAATTATCCACGAATTAATTTAGGAAAACAATTATTTAAATGATAAGCAGTAAATTAAGAACATACTCCGTTTATTTGTTTTGTCTTATTCTATTAGCCTCCTGCGGTGTGAATGCACGCATCAAAAAGGCTGACAAACGCTATTCGATAGGCGAATACCAAGCTGCAGGCGAGATGTATCGCTCCGCTTATTCAAAAGTATCCCGAAAAGACAAGCGTAAAAAAGGGTATGTAGCATTCAGACAAGGCGAATGTTACCGGTTGACCAATAACAAGCGCGCCGCTACTGCTTATCGGAATGCCATTACCAATCGCTATAACGATACGACACTCGTGCTGCGGTACGCCCAAGTACTGCAGCGCGATGGTCGCTATGGCGAGGCAGCCAAACAATATGCCAACTATCTCAAAAAATACCCCAATAACATTACGGCTCAGCGGGGATTGGCTTCATGTGAGCAAGCTGCCGAATGGAAACAAATCTTCTCACGTTATAAAGTAACGGAAGCTAAGGAAATTAACGAAAAACGTTCCAGCACATTTTCTGCATCCTACATTGGTTCCTCAACCGACGCCATTGTGTTTTGTTCAACCCGCTCAACAGACCGCAAAATGTTGAGACAGAACAGTTCCATCACAGGCATGCCCAACAACGACATATTCAGTATGCGGAAAAATGCTTCCGGAAAATGGGAAGACGCAGAAAAAATAGCAGCTGTAAGCACCGAATATGATGAAGGTGTATGTTCCTTTACATCCGACGGAAAAATAATGTATTTTACCCGCGCCCAAGCCATAAACGGAAGTGATAGAGGTGCGGAAATATGCACTTCAAGCCGTTCTGGCGGAGAATGGGGAGAACCCCAACCCATCAAATTGTTTGAAGACAGCACCATTACAGTTGCCCACCCTAGCATTAATGCAACAGGTGATACACTCTATTTCGTTTCTGACGCTCCAGGAGGTGTTGGAGGCAAAGACATATGGATGGCAGAAATGGTGGAAGGCAATTGGACCAACATACAGAATCTGGGTGATGTCATCAATACTCCAGAAGATGAAATGTTTCCCTATATCCGCAATAACGGTGAATTATATTTTGCCTCAAACGGTCATCCCGGCTTTGGAGGATTGGATTTGCAAAAAGCAATAAAAGACGAATCCGGTAACTGGGTAGTTGTGAATATGGGTGTACCATTCAACAGTGAAGGCGATGATTTTGGAATTTGTTTTGCATACGATTCAGAAAGCGGATTCTTTTCATCCAACCGCAAAGACAAGAAAGGCTATGACAAGGTTTACAGCTTTGTACTACCTGAACTGGTGTATGCACTCGAAGGACGTGTCAGCGACAATAACGGGGAATCATTATCTGACGCCTATATACGCATAGTAGGCAACGATGGTACCATCGTTAAAATGCGCAGCAAAAAGGATGGCAGCTACCGTTTCAAAATGAACCCTAACGTAAAATATGTCTTGATGGCATCATGTAGGGGTTATTTGAATCAAAAACAAGAAGCAAGTACAGTCGGCTTCACCGACAGTAAGGTAGTAACCACACATTTTACCCTGTCTCCCATAAGCAAGCCTGTAACAATGGACAATATTTTCTATGAATTCGGAAAATGGACATTGACGCCCGAATCGGAAAGCGGTTTGGAAGAACTGATTAAGCTTCTGAACGACAACCCCAATATTACTATAGAAATTAGTGCACATACTGACCGTGTTGGCAATGAACAGTTCAACAAGGAGCTTTCGGAAAAGCGTGCGCAGTCCGTTGTCAATTATCTGATTGAGCATGGCATCGAAAAAGAAAGACTGACTGCAGTAGGCTATGGCAAAGAACAGCCTGTTGTAGCCGATAAGACCATCCACACCAAATATCCGTTCATTCCTATCGGGCAAACACTTGATGAAACATTCATTGACAGCCTAACCGAGGAACAGCAAGAGATGGCTAACCAAATCAACAGACGCACAGAATTTAAAGTTTTGAAGACGACTTACAAGCTCTATTAATATGAAACAATATCTTGATTTGCTGCAAACCGTACTGAAAGAAGGCATCCATAAGGAAGACCGTACCGGCACAGGTACAACAAGCATATTCGGATACCAAATGCGCTTTAATATGGACGATGGGTTTCCATGCCTGACAACCAAGAAGCTGCACTTGAAATCCATCATCTATGAATTACTATGGTTTTTACGCGGTGACACCAATATTGCCTATCTGAAAGAACATGGTGTAAGCATCTGGGACGAATGGGCTGATGCAAATGGAGATTTGGGACACATATATGGTTATCAATGGCGTTCATGGCCTGACTATAATGGCGGATTCATAGACCAAATAAGCGAAGCTATCAAAACCATAAGGGAAAACCCCGATTCGCGGCGTATTATTGTCAGCGCATGGAATGTAGCCGACTTGGACAAAATGAATTTACCTCCATGCCACGCCTTTTTCCAATTCTATGTTGCCAATGGACGCCTCAGTCTGCAATTATACCAACGTAGTGCAGATATTTTCTTGGGTGTTCCGTTCAATATTGCCAGCTACGCTTTGCTGCTGCACATGGTGGCACAAGTGACAGGGCTAAAAGCCGGTGATTTTGTTCACACATTAGGAGATGCACACATCTACTCCAATCATATCGAACAAGTGAAACTACAGTTGAGTCGTGAACCGCGTCCCCTGCCCCGTCTGAAAATGAATCCGGAAGTAAAGGATATTTTTGATTTCCAATACGAAGATTTTGAGCTAATAGACTACAATCCACACCCGCACATCAAAGGTGCAGTTGCTGTATAACCCATATAAATGACTCCCATGCTTTCCATCATTGTAGCCATTGACGAAAACTATGGTATTGGTAGAAAAGGTGATTTGCTTTGCCACCTGCCAAACGACTTGAAACACTTTAAGGAAATAACTAGCGGCCATCCTGTCATTATGGGTCGGAAAACTTATATGAGCCTACCCCGCCGTCCATTGCCCAACCGCAGAAACATTGTCATTTCACAACATGCTAACTATGCCTATGAGGGCGCAGAGATGGTGAGCTCCATAGACGAAGCATTGCAACTCGTTGACCCAAAAGAGGAAACCTTTATCATTGGAGGCGGAAGTATATATGAACAATTGATGGAAAATGCTGACAAATTATATATTACCCGCATCCATCATTCATGGGATGATGCAGATACCTTTTTCCCGAGAATTGAAACGGATACATGGTGCAGAGTTTCGTGCGAAGAATATGAGTCAGACGAAAGACATGCCTATTCTTATTCGTTTGAAGTATGGGAAAGACTGTAAATCAATGTTTTTCCAATGGTGTCCTTACCAGTTCTATTTGTCCCAATTTAGGCATAAGTACAAGTATTTGAGCCTGTCTTTTCCTGACATAAGCAGATGGATGGGCAGGTGACATTTTATGCGGATTGGGCAAACATACCGCCAAAAGAGCCGATTGGCTTTTGGAAAGATTTTTGGCTGTGGTATTGAAATAGATTTGTGATGCAGCTTCCACCCCAAAGATGCCATCACCCATTTCAATAACGTTCAGATAGACCTCCATAATCCGTTCTTTCCCCCAGATGCATTCTATCAAGAGGGAATAATACAATTCAAACGCCTTTCTGACATATGTTTTACTAGGCGTAAGGAATACATTTTTAGCTGTTTGCTGAGTGATAGTACTCCCTCCCCTTATGCGTTTGCCATTTTTATTATCTTGCCAAGCCTGTTCAATTGCTTTCAGCGAAAATCCCCAATGATGCGTAAAGAGATTATCCTCTGATGCAATGACCGCCCTAACCATATTGGGAGAAATTTGCTGGATAGGTACCCACTCCTTTCTGATATGCAAATGTTCACCATTTTGCCTAGCCTGCATCTGCCGTATAAACATCAAAGGTGTATAATAGACAGGCACATATTTATAGACAAACACAGAAGACAATGTAAATAGGAAAAAGCCCAGTACAATATATACCAGGCTTCTGAATATAAATCTTCTGCACTTCTTGCCGAATGTCTTTTTCTTAGTCATTGATTGTCAAAAAGAATTCCTCCTGCAATTCTGCATTCTTCATATATTTGTACAGACTCTCACTCATCGTAACATGTACATTCTGTGACAAAGCTCTAACCATTGTTTGTGAATCGGTATCAACCAATTTAAAATACAAAGGTATTTTCCCTACATTTTGTGAGAGTTGCGCTTTGAGTTCCTGCACAAACGGGGGTGTAACATTCACCAGCGGAATGGTCAATGTAATCTTTTTCACCAATGAATCAACCGGCGTTTCTGCCAACGGAAGAATACGCTGTATCTTAAGTTCCAAAGGCAAGTCCGGACTGGGTTTGAAATACGGACGGTCTGCCCCACGCTGCTGTACAACTGCATATATCAGCAGATACATGTCTTTAATCAGGTAATTCCGAAATTCAATATAATCTTTTCCAAATAACGGAATTTCATAAGTGCCATTATAATCTATGAGCTTCATGATTCCATACATATTGCCGGCTTTTGATTTTCCTTCCCGACAATCGGTTACCATACCACCTATAATGACATTCTTCCCTTTCAATGGTGTAAGATCGACAAGATCGGTAGAATTGTTCGTACAGATGCGTTTCAGAATAAATTCATACGTATCAAGCGGATGTGCTGACAAATACATACCGATTAATTCCTTTTCCTTGTTCAGCTTTTCAAGTGGTGACCATGCCTCAGCTTTCGGCAGTTCCGGTTTGGCTACTTGTACCATGCCCATGCTATCGCCGAAAAGCGAGTTCTGTCCTTGCTGCATATCCAGCTGGTACTTGTTTCCATACTTGATAAGCGAATCCAACACATTTTCACCTTTTGAATTGATTTCAAACAATTGCTCACGCTGTATGTCAGGCAAACTATCCAAAGCACCAGCATAAGCCAAACTTTCCAACGCCTTTCTGTTGCAAGCCGTGAGATTGATTCGCTCCACCAAATCAAAAATGCTCTTGAATTTGCCGTTTTTCTGACGTTCCTTTATAATAGCCTCAACAGCTCCTTCACCTACCCCTTTGATGCCTCCCAAGCCAAAGCGAATGTTTCCTTCCGTATTAACCGTAAAATTAAGTTCACTTTCATTGACATCCGGCTCCAGCACCTTGATTTTCATCTTGCTGCATTCATCCATGAACTTTCCAACCTCGGTAATGTCATCCTTATTACGGGTTAAGTTGGCAGCCATAAATTCAGCAGGATAATGAGCTTTCAGATAAGCCGTTTGATAGGCAACCCAAGAATAGCAGGTCGCATGCGACTTATTGAATGCATAAGAGGCAAATTTCTCCCAGTCGCCCCATATCTTTTCCAGCACTTTCGGGTCATGCCCGTTTTTCACTCCCCTTGAAATGAAGTCAGGCTTCATATGGTCCAGCTTGTCACGCAATTTCTTACCCATGGCTTTACGGAGTGTATCTGATTCACCTCTGGTAAAGTTGGCCAACAAACGTGACAAAAGCATGACCTGTTCCTGATACACCGTAATACCATATGTATCTTTCAGGTAGATTTCCATCTCTGGAATATCGTACACAATAGGCTCTTTTCCCTGCTTACGTGCAATAAACTGGGGAATGTAGTCCATTGGCCCCGGTCGGTAAAGGGCATTCATGGCTATCAGGTCCTCAAATGTGGAAGGTTGCAATTCCTTCAGGTATTTCTGCATACCAGCCGATTCGAACTGAAATGTACCGATGGTAGCACCTTCACTGAAAAGTTTGTATGTCAATTCATCATCAATAGGTATATGACTGATATCCAAATCAATACCCTTCGATTTCTTGATATTGGAAATGGCCTCTTTGATAATGGAAAGCGTTTTGAGTCCAAGAAAGTCCATCTTGATAAGACCAACCGATTCAATGACAGAACCTTCGTATTGCGTTACCAGCACATCTTCATTACTTCCTTTTTCCTTAGCCGTACTCAATGGAGCAAAATTGGTCAAATCGTCTGCACCTATGATAACACCACATGCATGTACACCCGTTTGACGTACTGTGCCTTCCAACATTTCCGCATATTTAAGCGTATCTACTACGTCTCTTGAACCAGATTCCTTTGCTTTCTTTAATTCCGGCACATATTTGAAACAATTGGAAAGATTGACTTTCGGTATCTTTTTGGACACCGGGTCCATTTCAGCCTCTCCAAATTTATCAGGTACCATTTTGGTAAGCGCAACCACTTCAGGAAGAGGAACTTTCTGTACACGCCCAACATCCTTTATAGACGATTTGGTAGCCATAGTACCATACGTAATGATATGCGCCACTTTCTCTTTTCCATATTTTTCCGTTACCCATCTCAACACATCTCCACGTCCGTCGTCATCAAAGTCAATATCGATATCCGGCAGTGATATACGGTCAGGATTCAAGAAACGTTCGAACAGCAAATCATACTTGAGGGGATCAACATCAGTAATGGTCAAACAATAGGCAACAACGGACCCCGCCGCAGAACCACGTCCCGGTCCAACAGACACCCCCATATTACGTGCTGCCTTGATAAAGTCCTGCACAATAAGGAAGTATCCAGGAAAACCCATCGTTTTCATGATGTAGAGCTCAAATACAATTCGCTCCTTGATTTCATCTGTCAATACATCATAACGCTTCTCTGCGCCCTCCCATGCCAGTTTGGCCAAATAGTCAGCTTCGAGTTTAATTCTATACAATTTATCATATCCTCCCAGCTGCTTGATTTTTTTCTGTGCCGCTTCTTCCGACAATACCACTTCACCTTTTTCATTTTGGGTAAATTCATCAAAAAGCTGCTGTTCCGTAAATCTCTGCCTGTATTCCTGTTCTGTTCCGAAAGATTCCGGAATATCGAATTTAGGCATGATAGGTGGCGAATCAATACTGAACGTTTCCACCTTATCTGCAATTTCCAAGGTATTTTGTAAAGCTTCTGGAATATCACCGAAAATCTCCTGCATCTCGTCAGGAGTTTTCAGCCACTCCTGCTTGGTATATCTCATTCGCGTAGGATCATCCAAGTCTTTGCCTGTACTGAGGCAAATAAGCCTGTCGTGTGCTTCCCCATGAATCTCTTCTACAAAATGGACATCATTGGTTGCAATCACTTTTGTCTGTGTTTTTTCTGCTAACTGTAAAATCACCTCGTTCACCGCTTTCTGATGTTCATAAGTGGTTCTGTCGGCTCCCGGCTTATCCGTTTTGTGGCGTTGCATTTCCAGATAAAAATCATCTCCCCAAATCCCTTTGAACCATTTGATGGCTTCTTCCGCCCCTTCAATATCACCCTTCATGATTTTTTGGGGTATTTCACCACCTAAACATGCCGAACACACAATCAAGCCCTCATTGTATTTCTGGAGAAGTTCCTTGTCTATTCTCGGACGATAATAATAGCCGTCAATCCAGGAAGCAGATACCAGTTTACACAGATTCTTATACCCCGTTTTGTTTTTAGCCAATAATATAAGGTGCCAGCCGCTTCCATCTTCTTTCAGTTCTTTCAATTTATGTGAGCGGCGTGCGCAATATGCCTCTACTCCCACAATCGGTTTGAACAGTTTTTTCTCAGCCGCTTGTTTCTGTGCAAGAAGTTCCTGCTTCTGTTCCTCGGAAATCTCACTGTCAGCCAATTGCTTGTCAATGGATTTTATTTCATCTTTCACTTTTCCATTTTTCTTAGCCGCATAATCCAACAACTCTTTTATTCCAAACATATCACCATGGTCGGTCAGAGCCATTGCTGTCATTCCGTTTTTGACACACTTATCTACCAAATCCGGAACTTTCGACATACCGTCGAGAATGGAATAATGTGAGTGGACGTGTAAATGAACAAAACTCATATATTACTTAATATCCAATTTATAATCAATTATTTACAATAGGAAGCAAGACATAAACTGTCTGTTTACAAAGGTATGAAAAGCATTTCGACATAGCAAATTGGCAAAAGGAAAGATATCAACAACCAATGACATAAAACCGATAGTTTTTAAATAACAGGAAATAAACTGCCAATCAGATACATAAACCAGCCATATGGAAGGTGTGTAAAAAAGAAGGATGAAGAGAAATGTTTTTTTATTTTATTTATTCAAGTATTTTGTGTAGATTTGTGGTTTGAAATAATATGTAAATAACGTAATCTATTATTGATATGAAATTCGTTGTATCGAGTACCAATTTATTGGGACATTTGCAATCTATCAGCCGTGTTATCAATTCAAAAAACACAATGGCTATCCTTGATAATGTATTGTTTGAATTGGAAGGAAATATGTTGTCTCTGACAGCGTCTGACCTTGAAACGACTGCTATAACAAGATTTGAAGTTGACAATGCCGAAGAAAACGGGAAAGTGGCCATCAACACAAAAATGTTGTTGGATACCTTGCGTGAATTTTCAGAACAACCACTTCTTTTTGAAATTAACAATGAAAACTTTGAACTGATTATCAGTTCAGAAAATGGTAAATACACCTTCATTGGAAAAAATGGAGGAGAATTCCCACAATTGCCGGATCTTTCTGAAGAAGCACACAATTTGAGCATCCCTAGCAATGTTTTGTATGGTACTATCAACAAAACGCTGTTCTGCACTGCAGACGATGAACTACGTCCGGTAATGAATGGTATCTATTTTGACATGACAGGCGAACGCTTGACTGCAGTTGCCACAGATGCCCACAAACTGGTACGTCTGCATACGAATATCAACGCCCAATTGGGAACTGGTTTTATCCTCCCCAAGAAACCTGCTACCTTATTGAAAAACATTCTTGCCAAAGAAGAAAATGAGGTACAGGTAACTTTTGATTCAAAAAACATTCGTTTCGCATTGACCAACTACACAGTTGTCTGTCTGCAAGTGGAAGGCCGTTTCCCTAACTACAATGCAGTTATTCCACAAAACAATCCCCGCAAAGTGATTGTTGACCGCGCAACCTTTACCAACGCATTGAAACGTGTTTCCGTATTTGCCAACCAAAGCAGCAATCTGATTAAGCTGAATCTAAACAATAACGCTATTGAGATTTCGGCTCAAGATATTGATTTCTCTACTTCAGCAGAAGAAACAATCAACTGCCAATATAATGATGAACCTATGAACATTGGTTTCAAATCAACCTTCCTGATTGATTTGCTGAACAACATCTCATCATCTGATGTCGTAATGGAATTGTCAGACCCTTCTAGAGCTGGCTTGATCCTTCCGTTTGAAAACGAAGAAAATGAAGATTTGCTGATGTTATTGATGCCAATGCTTCTCAACGATTAATCCGCATATTTTATATTATATACCCTCTTCGGTCCACATCGGAGAGGGGTTTTTTATCTATGCTTACATCATGAAACTTGAACTGAAAAAACCCATTGTTTTTTTTGACCTGGAAACAACTGGTACCAATATCACAACCGACAGGATTATTGAGATTTCCTATTTGAAAGTATATCCCAACGGACGGGAAGACTCCAAAACCATACGGATCAATCCAGAAATGCACATTCCAGAAGAAAGCACAAAAATTCATGGCATCACAGATGCAGATGTGGAAAAATGCCCACGCTTCAAGGAAGTAGCCAAAGAAATTATGCAGGATATTGAAGGGTGTGATTTGGCCGGATATAATTCCAACCGTTTCGACATTCCGTTATTGGTTGAAGAACTGCTTCGTGCTGGAGTGGATGTTGATTTCAAAAAACACCGCTTTGTGGATGTACAAGTAATTTTCCACAAAATGGAACAACGCACTTTGTCGGCTGCCTATCAATTTTATTGCGGCAAAGAATTGGTATCGGCCCATTCTGCCAATGCAGATACACGTGCTACTTATGAAGTGCTGCAAGCCCAACTCGACCATTACCCTACTCTCAAAAATGATATTGCATTCCTTTCTGAATTTACAACCCAGAACAACAATGCGGATTATGCAGGAAGAATTATCTATAACGCTAACGGGCAGGAAGTCATCAACTTTGGTAAATATAAGGGACGCCCGGTGGAAGACGTGTTGAAAACGGACAAAGGATATTACGGATGGATACTGCAAAGTGATTTTCCTCTTTCCACCAAACGCATCTTCACTTCCATCTTGCTTCGGATGAAGAAATAGAATCACCAACGAATACTATTGCAGTTTGGTCATTTGCTTTATGCGGATGGCCAAACTGTCATTTTGGCATTTAAGTTATTCTACAACAATTTGGCAGACATATTGCTGAGAACTAAGAGGAAAATAGAATAAAACAATACTAGATATGAAAAAAGAAAATAAAGAAAAAGAACAAGTAACAGTTGAAAATACTGGTATTCAAGAAGATATAAAAGAGTCTCCTGTACAGGAAGAACAAAACGATGTGAAATCGGATACAGCTGTCGACAATGACATGCAAAAAGAATTAGCCGAGTTGACAGAGAAATGCGCAGATTTGGCAGATAAAAACCTACGTCTAATGGCCGAATTTGACAATTACCGCAAACGTACCCAACGTGAAAAGGCAGATATTATCAAAAATGCAGGAGAACATATTTTCAAAGATATGCTCCCCATCATTGATGATTTTGAAAGAGCTCTGTCGTCCATTGCACCAACGAAAGAAAACGCATCACTGCGTGAAGGTGTAGAATTGATATACAACAAATTTATCAATTTCCTCTCTCAGAATGGTGTAAAACCTATTGAGACAGAAAATGCTGAGTTTAATGTAGAATTTCATGAAGCCATCACTACTATCCCTGCTCCAGACGCATCCTTGAAAGGTAAGATAGTCGATTGCACTACCAAAGGCTACATGCTCAACGAGAAAGTACTTCGTTTTGCCAAAGTGGTTGTGGGTGAATAGATGGCTTATTTAGAAAGGAGAACTTATGGAAAAACGTGATTATTATGAAGTGCTGGGGGTTGACAAAAACGCCTCAGCTGAAGAGATAAAAAAGGCATACAGAAAAAAAGCCATCCAATATCACCCTGACAAGAACCCAGGTGACAAGACAGCGGAAGAAAAATTCAAGGAAGCTGCTGAAGCCTATGAAGTTTTGAGCGACCCACAAAAGCGCCAGCGTTATGACCAATTCGGACATGCAGGAATGAGCGGTGCAGGAGGATTCAGCGGTGGTGGAATGAATATGGAAGATATATTCTCCCACTTCGGCGATATCTTCGGAGGTCATTTCGGTGGTTTTGGCGGATTCGGTGGTTTTGGTGGCAGTTCACGTTCACAACGTGTTCGCAAAGGCTCTGATTTGCGTGTAAAAGTAAAACTGACACTGGAAGAAATTGCCAACGGAGTAGAAAAGAAAATCAAGGTCAAGAAAATCATTGCTTGTCCCGATTGTCAAGGAACAGGTGCCGCTCACAATTCAGGCACAGAAACTTGTAGCAATTGCCATGGTACAGGACGTGTAACACGTATCCAACGTACCATATTAGGGGATATGCAAACACAGAGCGAATGTCCTGTTTGTGGTGGTGACGGTAAAATCATCAAAGACAAATGTCCTCATTGCAATGGTGAAGGAGTCATTAGAGGTGAAGAAGTCATTTCCATCAAGATACCTGCCGGCGTAATGGAAGGCATGCAGCTGCAAATGAGTGGAAAAGGAAATGCCGCACGACGCGGTGGTATCAATGGCGACTTGCTAATATTGATAGAAGAAGAACCGCACGCAGAATTGATTCGTGATGAAAACAACTTGATATACAATTTGTTGTTGAGTGTTCCAACAGCCACACTGGGTGGTCAAGTAGAAGTTCCTACCATTAATGGCAAAGCCAAAGTTACCATAGCTCCAGGCACACAACCTGGTAAAATCTTGCGTCTGAGAGGAAAAGGATTGCCTAGCGTCAACGGATACGGAACTGGCGACCAGCTAATTAACATTGGCGTTTACATTCCAGAAAAACTCAACAAGGAAGAGAAAAAACTCATGGAGGAATTGAGCAATTCACCTAATGTAGCGCCATCGACTTCCAATAAAAGCAACTTTTTCTCACGTATGAAGAATATGTTCTAAGGATAGCTATACTAATAATAAGAGGCCGACCCAAAAGTAAAATTTGAGGTCGGCTTCCTGTTTTTTTAACCCAAATCGGTCGTTAGAATATCCAATTTTCGTGGTCTTGATTGTAAGGCATTGAAAATGAATATATTGTAATCTTGATTTTCTAATGGCGGTCATTAGAAAAATGAGATTTTAAATCATTGTTTATCAGCGCATTACAATCAAGACCACAAATAATCAGCCTCTAATGACCGATTTGGGTTTAATTCTCAAAGATATTCAGTTGTATTTTTCATTTGCAACCATTTTCTTTTTATATGCGTCAGAGATGCCTCCTG
>CALUKG010000035.1 GCA_944321155.1 uncultured Bacteroidales bacterium
TTGGGAAAACCTGCCATGAGCGATGTGAGAGATGGCAAAATTACCCTGCCTTTGTTGAGGGCCATGCAAAAAGCTCCACAAGAACAAGCCAACCGACTAGTCAAGCAGATTATGTCAAAAGAGATTGAGGACATAGATGCTGTACGTACGTTTGTTATGCAATACGGAGGACTGGAATATACAAAAGAAATGATGCAGAAATACAAAAGCCAAGCCATAGAGGCATTGCAGGTATTTCCTGATTCTGATACCAAAGATGCATTATTGCAGATTCTTGATTATGTAATAGAACGTACCTATTAATAAACATTCAAACACAATACCATTGGACACAAATCAACTCATACAACTCTATCAGGCTACTTTCGGACAAAGTCCTGAAAAAATAAATCTTTTATCTGCAGCAGGAAGCAATCGTAAATATTACCGCATGTCAGATGCCATACGGACTTGTATAGGGGTAATAGGCACTTCTGATACGGAAAACAAGGCTTTTCTCTATATGGCTGGCCATTTTAGAAAAAAAGGTTTGCCTGTTCCGGAAATATATGCCTGCTCTGACGATGCAATGTGCTATCTGCAACAGGATTTGGGAGATGTTATGCTGTTTGACCTGCTCAAACAGGCACGGGAAACACAATCTTATTCACCGGACGAAATGCTTCTGCTGGAAAAGACCATGCGAATGCTGGCACATGTACAGATTAAAGGAGCAGAACAGTTCAATACGTCCTATTGTTATCCCATTCCGGAATTCAACAAACGTTCCATATTGTGGGATTTGAACTATTTCAAATATGATTTCCTGAAAATAACCGGTGTCGAGTTTCTGGAGAACGAACTGGAAAATGAATTTGAGCACATGGCCGATTTGTTGCTCAATTCACAACCTTTTGCCTTTATGTATCGTGATTTTCAGAGCCGTAATGTCATGGTCTATGAAAACGAACCATACTTTATTGATTTTCAGGGAGGACGTATTGGACCATTGCAATATGATGTGGCTTCATTCTTGTGGCAGGCCAAAGCGGCTTATCCATCCTCATTAAAGGAACATTTGTTGGAGGTGTATTTAGACGAGGTGCAGGAATTGATAACAATCGATAGGGAGGCGTTTAAGAAAAGCATGAATTTCTTTGTCTTTTTCAGAACATTGCAAGTGTTGGGTGCGTATGGATTCCGTGGCTACTTTGAGAAAAAGGCGCATTTCCTGCAAAGCATTCCTTTTGCATTGGCCAATTTGAGTGAATTGCTGCCTGCCATTCGGTCTGAACTTCCATATTTGGCTCAGGTATTGCATAATATGCTACAGCTCCCAGGTATACAATTGCCGCAACAACACGATGGCTTGCTAGTCAAGGTATATAGTTTTTCCTATAAAAAGGGAATACCCGATGATTTGACTGGTAATGGTGGCGGTTTCGTGTTTGACTGCCGTGCCATTCACAATCCGGGACGTTACGAGCAATACAAGCAACTAACGGGACGTGATGAACCTGTGATGACATTTTTGGAAAAAGACGGTGAAATTCTCACCTTCCTCGACAATGTATTTGCTTTGGTTGACCCTTCTGTCGAACGCTATATCAAACGCGGATTTACCGATTTGATGATTTCATTCGGATGTACAGGCGGACAGCACCGTTCTGTTTATGCGGCACAGAAAACAGCTGAGCACATTGCTGAAAAATACGGTATACAGGTGTTGCTGCAACATAGAGAACAAGGAATAAAACAACAGTTTAAAGCCAAATAATATGAAAGCAATGATATTCGCTGCCGGATTGGGCACACGTTTGAAACCGCTTACCGACTCCATGCCGAAGGCTCTGGTATCTGTGGGAGGGCAGCCCCTTCTGCAACATCTGTTGCTGAAGATGAAAGCAGTTGGCATTAACGACATCACTATCAATGTGCATCATTTTGCACAGCAAATCATTGACTTCATTGGCGCTAACGATAGCTTCGGATTGAACATCCATATTTCTGACGAAACGGATGAACTGTTGGAAACGGGTGGGGGACTCCGGAAGGCTCTTCCGCTGATTGGTGAAGATGAGCCGGTATTGGTTCATAATGTGGATATCTTGTCAAACCTCGATTTCCAACACTTGATAGCAGCACACAATCCGAATGATGCTGTAACTTTGGTGGTCAGCCAACGCAACACATCACGTTATCTGCTTTTTGATGATAACAGACGTCTTTGCGGCTGGACCAACATTACAACCCAACAGGTGAAGCCGGAAGGGATTGATGCCGGGAAGTACAAGCCGCTTGCTTTCTCCGGCATACAAGTCATATCACCGCGTCTTTTCCAATATATGCAGGATATGCCTAAACGTTTCTCACTTATCGATTTGTATTTGCACACATTGGACAAGGAAAATCTGTCAGCCTATGTGCCAACCGACTTTCGCATGATGGACGTTGGAAAAATTGATACTTTGGCCGATGCCGACTTATTTGCAGAACAATTAAAAAAATAATAGATATGGACTTGAATAACAGAAGAACCATCCGTAAATACACGGAACAAGCTATCTCAGATGAACTGCTCCAACAACTGATGGAACAGGCTTGTCGTGCTTCAAACACAGGAAACATGCAGACATACAGTGTGGTTGTAACACGCGATAATGCTCAAAAGGAAGCCTTGTCGCCTGCACATTTCAACCAGCCTATGATCAGACAGGCGCCTGTTGTATTGACTTTCTGTGCCGATTATAACCGCTTTACTAAATGGTGTGTTTGCCGTCAGGCCGAACCGGGATATGAAAACTTCCAATCGTTTATTGGTGCTGCCATTGATGTGGTGGCTTTTGCACAGACTTTTGCCGTTGCAGCAGAAGCAGCCGGATTAGGTATTTGCTATCTTGGCACCACCACCTACAATGCCGATAAGATTATAGAAACACTTCGTTTGCCACGTCTTGTTGTGCCATTGGTAACCCTGACGGTTGGCTATCCTGCTGAAATGCCGGAACAACCGGATCGCTTGCCTTTGGATGCTATTATGCATCAGGAATATTACCACGAAGCAACTCCAGAAGACATTGACAGCTATTATGCCTACAAGGAAAGTTTGCCTGAAATGAAGCAGTTTATTGCAGAAAACAACAAACAGACTTTGGCACAAGTGTTTACAGACGTCAGATATACCAAAAACAACAATGAGCATTTCTCAAAAGTGCTGTTGGATGTCTTGACAAAACAAGGTTTCTTGTCATAAGTTATAGCAATTGAATATGTTTATTCCATTAAAATAGGGTTGTGTCAAAACGATAGGTTTTGATGCAACCTTATAATATGTAAGATACCCATAACACCATGAAACAACTCCCTTTTACCGACCCTCAACAAGAACCTGCCGAGCTTGATATTCTGCATGTGTTGGGAAAGCAAGCTGCCGTTTATCAGGAATTTATGAAAAATCTGTCCCATCTCTCCATTACGCCACAATGGAATTATTATAAGGACGGCAAGGCATGGCTATGCAAACTTCTATACAAGAAAAAGAACCTGGGATGGATGCACATCTACCCGGAAGAAATACAGGTAACCGTTTATTTTTCTCCAAAATATAAAGAAGCCATCGCTTCATTACAATTACCCGAAAACATTTGGCTCGATTTTGAGGCAAAAATGCAAACGGGCAAGTTGGTTCCTCTCTCTGTTGTGCTGGAAAATACACTGCATATTGCTATTGCGACCAGCATTTTAATGTTAAAATGCAATCCCAAGATAGCAAAATGATGCTTGCAAAATATGTTGCATAACAACAAAAACCACAAATTTCCATCAGAATTCAATATTTCACGCCTTTTTAATATCTATATAACAATCTGATATACAATATATAATACAATGTTCGGACAAAAAAGCGCTCCTATTAGAGAAAAATTTCTTTAATAGGCTTTCTTGGCTCGAAAAAATAATGTACATTTGCACTCGAAAATTTCTGAACAAACAATTAGACTTGGTTGTTTTAAAGATGTTTTTTAAGGTATAGTTTTTGACGACAAAAGAAATTAGTATATAAACCAATTAAACTAAAAGATTTAATCATGGCAAATTTAGATTTAAGCAAGTATGGAATTACCGATGTAAAGGAAATTCTGCACAACCCTTCTTACGAAGTTTTGTATGCTGAAGAAACCAAAGCTGGTTTGGAAGGTTTTGAAAAAGGTCAGGTAACTGAATTGGGTGCCGTTAACGTAATGACTGGTGTTTACACTGGACGTTCACCTAAAGACAAATTCTTTGTAAAGAATGAAGCTAGCGAAAACACTGTATGGTGGACTTCTGAAGAATATAAAAATGACAACAAACCTTGCTCTGAAGAAGCATGGGCTGATTTGAAAGCTAAAGCTGTAAAAGAACTTTCTGGCAAACGTTTGTTTGTTGTTGATACTTTCTGTGGTGCTAACGAAGCTACTCGTTTGAAAGTTCGTTTCATCATGGAAGTGGCTTGGCAAGCACACTTTGTAACCAACATGTTCATCCGTCCTACAGCTGAAGAATTGGCTAACTATGGTGAACCTGATTTCGTTTCATTCAACGCTGCTAAAGCTAAAGTTGACAACTACAAAGAACTGGGCTTGAACTCAGAAACTGCTACTGTGTTCAACTTGAAGACCAACGAACAAGTTATCCTTAACACTTGGTATGGTGGTGAAATGAAGAAAGGTATCTTCTCTATCATGAACTACCTGAACCCATTGCGTGGCATCGCTTCTATGCACTGCTCTGCTAACACTGATATGGAAGGAAAGAGCACTGCTATCTTCTTCGGTCTCTCTGGAACAGGTAAAACTACTCTTTCTACTGACCCAAAACGTCTTCTTATCGGTGATGACGAACACGGATGGGATGACGAAGGCGTATTCAACTACGAAGGTGGTTGCTATGCTAAGGTTATCAACCTTGACAAAGAAAGCGAACCAGATATCTACAACGCTATCAAACGTGACGCTTTGCTTGAAAACGTTACTGTTGACGCTGAAGGAAAAATCGATTTCGCTGACAAGAGCGTAACTGAAAACACTCGTGTTTCTTATCCTATCTACCACATTAACAACATCGTTAAACCGGTATCTAAAGGACCTCACGCTCATCAGGTAATCTTCCTTTCTGCTGACGCATTCGGTGTATTGCCTCCTGTATCTATCCTTACTCCAGAACAAACTCAATACTACTTCTTGTCTGGATTTACTGCTAAATTGGCTGGTACAGAACGTGGTATCACTGAACCAACTCCAACATTCTCTGCTTGCTTCGGTGCTGCATTCTTGAGCTTGCACCCAACTAAATACGGCGAAGAATTGGTGAAGAAAATGGAACGCGTTGGTGCTAAGGCTTATTTGGTTAACACAGGATGGAACGGTACTGGAAAACGTATCTCTATCAAAGATACTCGTGGTATCATCGACGCTATCCTCGACGGTTCAATCGAAAAAGCTCCAACTAAAACTATCCCATATTTCGGATTCCAAGTTCCTACTGAATTGCCAGGAGTTGATCCAAAAATCCTTGACCCACGCGACACTTATGCTTGCGCTTGCCAATGGGAAGAAAAAGCCAAAGATTTGGCTGCACGTTTCATCAAGAACTTTACTAAGTTCACTGGAAACGACCTCGGTAAAGCATTGGTTGAAGCTGGTCCGAAATTGTAATTCGTTTCATAATAAAATAAGCAATGAGAATAGTGTGTCACACTTCTGGTGTGGCACATTATTTTTTTTGAATATTGCTGGTTGTTTCTGATAAGTAGCTGAAAACGCTTGTACATCTTTGGGCTATTGACTATCTTTGTCAACATTAATAACGCAGATAATAAATCAACATCATGTTTTCAGGAATAGTAGAAGAAGCGGCCAAAGTTGTCGCATTGAGAAAAGAGCAGGGCAATCTTCATCTGACTCTTTCTTGTTCGTTTGTCAATGAACTCAAGATTGACCAAAGTATTGCGCACAATGGCGTATGTTTGACGGTTGTTGAAATGACTGACACCACTTATACGGTTACAGCCATTCAGGAAACGCTCGACAGAACGAACCTGGGCCTTTTGAAGGTGGGAGATGAAGTGAATGTGGAAAGAAGCATGAAAATGGAAGGCCGTTTGGATGGCCATATCGTGCAAGGCCATGTGGATATGACAGCCACCTGCATCGAAAAACAGCAAGTGGACGGCAGCCACTATTTCACGTTCCAATATGCCTTTGACAAGGAAAAGGCACGTCATGGCTATCTGACCGTTGACAAAGGTTCTGTAACGGTCAATGGTGTCAGTCTTACGGTTTGCAACCCAACAAAGGATACATTCCAGGTGGCCATTATCCCTTATACTTATGAGCACACCAATTTCCACCAGATTGAAAAAGGAACGGTTGTGAACATAGAATTTGATATCATTGGCAAGTATGTAGCCCGAATTTCGCAACTCGTATAGGGTAAGAGAGACATCTGAAAATTTATACCAAAAAATTATAGCCCTCGCTTGAACAATTTTCAAGTGAGGGTTGTTTTTTTCATAGAAAATACCAGCAACTATGAGACCAGCCAAACAATTGATCAATATGTCTTTTGTCAATCCCATAGTCGACTTTCTACCTTTGATTGTATTTAATATAGTCGACAATTATTGCGGGTTGCCAATAGCATTGTATTTGTCATTACCTCTGGCTGTTATCCTTCTCGTTTTTGCCTATATCAAGCAGCAGGCTATTTTCTCTTGGCATTTGGCTATTTCTTTTCTTTATGTATTGGTTGGCGGTACAGCCTATATCATCAGCCTGTTGTCTGTATTGCGCCCAATCCAGCCTATTACTTTTGAACTGATTGCCTCGGCTTTTATCATAGGACTTTTGTTTGTGCAAAAGCCCATTAAGAATATGTTGCTGACCAATTTCAGAGGTATCCCTATGGTTAACAATGTGGATGAGTTTTTCAGAACAATGCGATTGTTTCTTATCCTGTTCCTCTTTCATGTGTTCGCGTGGATTTATTGCCAATATTTACCAGAAGCTTCACATACATACGCTAAAATAAGAAATCTGTACACAATATTACTTGCTATTGCTGCATTGTATGAAACGGTTCGGGTGTATATGATTAGAATGCAGTTGAATCAGGAAGAATGGTGGCCAATCATCAACAGGCAGGGACAAGTAATAGGTACGGTCGAAAAAAAAGAGAGTTTATTAAATCCCGGCAAATACCTGCATCCTGTTGTCAGAATCATTTTTGTTCATAACAACAGGTTGCTGCTACGTTTGCGCAATACAAATGACATCTTTTATCCCAATTTGTGGGACACAACCATCAGTTCCCATGTCATATATGGTGAAACGCTGGAAAAATGTCTGGAAAGGTTGGTGAAGAAAGCGCTTAATTTCCATCCTTCTGAGCAAGTGGAATATAAAAGCTATTACACCAATATGATGCAGGCGGGCAATGCCGCCATTTACTATTACGTCATCCAGTTAAAAAATGGATTGGATGTTGATATAGACCCGAAATATGGTCAGAAACTCAAATGGTGGACCGCCAAGCAGATTGACGACAATATCGGTTCCGGTGTGTTTGCCGAACTGTTTATGGGGGAATATCCCTATCTGCACATCAAGAAGATTCTTGCCTAATCTTTGTACAGGTCTTCCGGTTTCCAGTTTTTCCCAGCCTTTATCCGTTCATCCTTTACTGTGATATCCTTGCGTAAAGGATATTGGTTGATTACATAGTCTTTTATAAAGCGGTCTATATCCTCAATATTCTTTTCCATAGGGATGCTGGCAATTTCATGTCCCATATCCCGATAGCGGTAAATGTAGAACGGAAATTCATACTTCTCCATTTGTTTGGCAATCTCGTTGCTACCAAAAAAGCCCAATTGTCCAAACTGTATTTTCTTATAAGGAACCAACTCGTCCTTCATTCCGTGAAACATAAGGGTAGGGGCTGGATTACGTTTATAGTCGGGCTTGCCTTCGTGGCTGAATATCGCTCCTGCAAATGACACAACGCCTGCATAACGAAAATCCGTTGGCAACACTTTGGCAGCTTCCATTTGGTTAGCCAGCTCATAATCGGCTTGCAATACGGTAATGGCACCCGCACTGGAACCGCTGATGACGATGCGTTTTGTGTCAATGCCCAGCTTGCCGGAATTCTCCAGCAAATAGTTGGTGGCAGCATACAAATCTTCCACAGCCATCTGTATGGCGTTCTCCAAAGGGTGATAGTTGAATACCCCCACTTTGGTTACTCCTTTCATGCCCAGTCGGTAGTCAATGGCAACGGAAACATAACCCCTTTCCGCCAAAGCACGACAATAGGCTACATTCTCTTTTTCATCCTTGGCACCACGAATGAAACCACCGCCAAACACAAACACCACGCATGGACGCAGACTGTCTTGTGTTGCTGTTGGAGTATATATATCCATGCTCAAAACGCTGTCCCTTTCCACGAACGGCACCCTTTCTGTTTTTACTTGTCCGTTCGCGAGCATTAACACAGCCAAACAAGCCGTCAGTAACCAAATTCTTTTCATAGTATGTATTGTTGTTATTCTTCGTAAATGGTTGGGTCGGTCAGTCCTGCTTCTCTAAAGGCTTCCTTGCGTTCCATGCAGGTACCGCATTTGCCGCAATGCTTCTCACCGCCTTTATAGCAACTCCAGGTTTCCGCATAATTGATGCCCAGTTTTGCACCCCGTTTGGCAATGTCGGTCTTGCTGATGCCGGTATAGGGTGCTTCAATGCGAATATGTTCGTATGTGCCTTCACTGACGGCTTCGCTCATAGCTTTGATAAATCCGGCACGACAATCGGGATAAATGGCATGGTCGCCAAAATGGTTGGCAATAAACAAACGTTTCAGTCCGTGGCTTTCTGCCAATCCGGCTGCAACTGACAACATAATGCCATTACGGAAAGGCACCACCGTACTTTTCATGTTCTCGTCGTCATAATTGCCTTCTGGAATATCTTCACCGCCCATAAGGAGTGAACTTTTGAAATAGCGGGTCATGAAATCCAAAGGAATGACAATATGTTGTATACCCAACTGTTGGCAATGGAGGGCTGCAAAAGGTATTTCCTTGGCATTGTGTTTGGAGCCGTAATCAAACGATACGGCCACTTTGATTTCACTGGCAAATTCATGGAGCATGGTAACACTGTCCATGCCGCCTGACAATACAATGATTCCGTCTTTCATCTCTATTCGTTTCTGAAGTTCATCAACATACGTTGTTTGGCCAAATCCTTGTGCTCATCATCTGCATAATTGGCAAAAGGATAAATGGAAATGCCGCCACGAGGTGTAAACAGTCCGATTACTTCCAGATATTTCGGGTCCATCAGTTTCACCAGGTCCTTCATGATGATGTTTACACAATCCTCATGGAAATCGCCGTGGTTTCTGAAGCTGAACAGATACAGTTTCAGTGATTTGCTTTCCACCATTTTCACACGTGGAATATAGTTGATAATGATTTTGGCAAAATCGGGTTGCCCTGTCTTGGGGCACAGGCTTGTAAATTCCGGACAATTGAATGTAACAAGGTATTCGTTTTCCGGATGCTTGTTGTCAAATGTTTCCAATACTTCCGGTGCATAGTCAGTAGGATAGGTAGTATGGCTCGCCCCCAAAAGGGTGATGTCTTTCAAATCTTTTTCTTCTCTCATAAGTCTTTGTTTGTTTTTGCGTTACAAAGGTAGTGAAAGCTTAGGTCAAACACCGCTCTGTAGGTCTTAACTTATCTTAAAGGGAAGGAATCACAGAATGCATAACTCCTTGTTAGAGGGGATATATGATTTCACTTTGCCGTATTCTGACTTTTGATTAATTTTGTCCTATAAATTAGACAATATGATACTTTATTTTTCAGCAACGGGCAACAGCCGTTATGTGGCAAATACATTGGCTAAGGAATTAGGCGAGCAGCGATTGGTTGATTTGCGTGCCTATATGGTAAAGGATGCCCCAGCTTTAACAGTTACACTTTCTGAAAACGAACCTTTGGGCATAGTGTTTCCTGTACATTCATGGGGTATGCCTAAATTTTTTGCAGATATATTGGAAAACATGCACATACAAGGTTATGAAGCAGGAAAAAATTATGTTTATATGCTCTGTACTTGTGGTGATGATGTGGGAAAATTGTTTGAGATGTGGAGTGGAGTAATGAAAAAAGCGGGTGTAGAGGCAGATGTGGCCTATTCCATAGCCATGCCCAACACCTATGTGCTTTTCCCTGGCTTCGATGTGGACAATCCTGAAAAACGTGACCAGAAACTGACAGCGGCACCTGTTGCAATCCATCATGTTGCTACACAGATAAAAAGTCGTACAAAAGGTGATTTTACGCACCATGGTGCCATGGCTGGATTGAAATCCAAAGTCATTCACCCCTTGTTTATCCAATATTCAACAAGCGATAAAGGATTTGCAGTTGATGCTGCCACTTGTATAGGATGTGGTAAATGTCAGCAGGCATGTCCAACGAGCAACATTCAAATTGTCAAGCCAAATCCAACAAAAGAAGGCAAACTGATGCCCGAATGGCAAGGCCGTTGCCTCAATTGTCTGGCTTGTTATCATTATTGTCCTACGCATGCCATTGCATACGGCACAAAGACAAAGGGAAAACATTTTTACATTTGTCCGTTATAGGTAATTTTTAGAGAAAAAACGAATCACTTATTTTATGGAAAATCAGATTTGTATGGAAGACAGAATACAGAAGGCGGTTGCCTTGTTTAAGGAAGGCTATAATTGCTCACAGTCAGTTGTCGGTGCCTTTGCCGATTTATATGGCTTTGACCAGGCAACTGCCATGCGTTTTGCAGCTTCATTCGGTGGTGGTATTGGACGTATGCGTATGACATGTGGTGCCGCTTGCGGGTTGTTCACATTGGTAGGCCTGGAAAAATCGGCAGCACATGGGGCTGACCATGAAACAAAATCTGCGAATTATAAGGATGTCCAATATTTGGCCAAACGGTTTAAGGAAGAAAATGGTTCCCTTATCTGTGCAGAACTGTTAGGCTTGAACAAAGACACCGTTATCACGCCCAATGCAGAAGTCCGTACGGAGAGCTATTACAAGAAACGTCCATGCTCCATGATGGTGGAAACAGCCGCACGTCTTTTTGCTGAATATTATAAAGAACAGCATCCTGAAGTGGAATAGGGAAGAAAGCGTAATTAAGATGACATATAATTTGAACTTGTAGCATAATAAAAAATCAATGAACAAGAAATATAACAGAATAATGCTTGGCAGAGGCAGTATGTTTGCTGAACAATGTAAAGCGGAAGGTTTTATTGGTGCTGACTTTGAGATAGATGAAGATTTAACCAATAATCTTTACGACAATTGGAAAGACTTTAATAAACACTATATTCCAATTTGGTTGGACAAACATCCGGGAAAAGGGAAAGTTTCTGCAGGATTGGCATGTGGAAACTTATTTACTATTTGTAAGGGGCTGAATATAGATGATATTGTTCTTTGTCCTAATGGAAAAGGGGAGTATTATGTTGGTAAGATTATTAGCAACTACTATTATATGCAAGGAGAAATTCTTCCTCATAGAAGAAAAGTTGAGTGGTTGGATGTTGTGATACAAAGAACTGATATGAGCGAAGCCTTGCAGCATTCTACTGGTTCTATTGGTACATGTTGCGATGTATCTTCTTATCACGATGAAATTGAGAACTTTATAAGCAAAGTATCTCAATCGGTTATTTATACAACTAATAAAGATATAGAAGACGCAAGTGCTTTTGCGTTAGAAAAGCATCTTGAAGATTTTATCGTTAAGAATTGGAAACAATTGGATTTGGGAAAAAAATACGATATTTTTGAGGAAAATGGCGAACTTGTTGGTCAGCAATATGGTACAGATACGGGACCAATTGATATTCTAGCTATCAGTAAAGATAAAAAAACAGTTTTGGTAATAGAACTCAAAAGAGGGAGGGCATCCGATGTAGTTGTTGGACAGATTCAAAGATATATGGGGTATGTAAAAGAAGAATTGCTTGATAATGGTCAGATTGTCAAGGGAATTATAATAGGGCTTGAGGCAGATATCAAATTAAAGAGAGCATTATCAGTTTGCCAGAATATTGACTTTTATAAGTACCAAATTGATTTTAAGTTAATTAAAGATTGAAACTGTAGTTCTGAAATATGAAGCAGGAATTGATGTTCATTAGAGATTTTAGACCTATATCTGGTTTTGACGAAGAGATATTGGATTTGAAAGAAGATGATTTATCTGTTTTGCCTTCTAAAGCGGGAGTTTATATAATTGTATCTTTTAAAACAAAATTCATATATCCTACAGGACAATCTAAAGTTATATATATAGGAAAAACTGATAGTATAAGAAGAAGATTGAAGGAACATCAACGTAATCTTAAATTTTCGATTAATGACAAATATGCAGAATATTGGCATTTGGATAGATATAATTATATGAGATATCATGGGGCAAGGGTATATTATTATACTTGTCGAGGGTATCAAGAATCAAAGACCTTAGAGGCAAAAATTATAGAAGCATTTTATAAGAAATATGGGGCAATTCCTGTCGCAAATGGAGCTAGATCGTTTATTTGCACTCAACTGTGATTTTATATTACTTCAGAAAGACTTTATCTATTCAATGGTTGGGACTTGCTTAAAGAATTGAGTTTCAAGAAAGAGGCACTTTCGGATTTTCAATACTCCTCAAAAACAACAAAAATCGGACTATTCACCAAAGAATAGCCCGATTTCTATTGTAAAGCTAGCTTGATTTTACTTTTTCAGCAAAGCATAATCCAAAACTTCCATAGCATCTTTCACATAGTGGAATTGCAAGCCTTTCAGATAGACTTCCTTGATTTCCTCTATATCTTTGCGGTTGTCCTCGCAAAGCATGATTTCCTTGATGCCGGCGCGTTTGGCAGCCAAAATCTTTTCCTTGATACCACCAACAGGAAGCACCTTTCCACGAAGAGTCATTTCACCAGTCATGGCCAATGCTTTGCGCACTTTGCGCTGCGTAAACAAGGAAGCCAAAGCTGTGGTCATGGTAATACCCGCTGAAGGACCGTCTTTAGGGATGGCACCTTCTGGAACGTGTACGTGCACATCGTTCTTTTCAAACAACTCCGTATCAATGCCCAATGCTTCTGCATGCGATTTGATATATTCCAAAGCAATGATAGCTGATTCCTTCATCACATCTCCCAAGTTACCGGTCAATGTGAGTTTGGGAGCTTTGCTGGCACTTAGGCTGGATTCGATATACAAAATCTCTCCTCCCACCTGTGTCCATGCCAAACCGGTTACTACGCCATAATAATCGTTTCCTTCATATTCATCGCGTGAATAACGGGCAACGCCTAAATATTCCTTCAAATCCGCTTTGGTCACTTTCGGGTTATATTCCTTCTCCATGGAGATTTTAAGCGCCACTTTACGTATCAGTTTGGCAATCTGACGGTCCAGTTCACGCACGCCCGATTCACGTGTGTAGTCTTCAATAATCTGACGCAGCACAGGATGGTCCAATTCCAATTGTTCGGAAGTGAGACCATGATTCTTCAATTCCTTAGGCACCAAATGTCTATGGGCAATTTCCACTTTTTCCTCAGCCAGATAACCACTCATCTCAATCAATTCCATACGGTCGAGTAGGGGTTTGGGAATACTTCCCAGATTATTGGCTGTTGCAATGAACAATACGTGCGACAAATCGTAATCAATATCGAGGAAATTGTCGTGAAAAGCGTTGTTCTGTTCCGGGTCGAGCACTTCCAGCAATGCGGATGACGGATCACCTTTATAATCTGAGGTAACCTTATCTATCTCGTCCAAAACAAAGACTGGGTTGGACGATTGCACCTTTTTCAGGTTTTCAATGATACGTCCCGGCATGGCACCGATATAGGTACGTCTGTGTCCTCTAATCTCGGCTTCATCATGCAAACCGCCCAAAGAAATTCGGGCATATTTACGTCCCAAAGCATCGGCAATAGATTGTCCCAAAGAAGTCTTACCGATTCCCGGAGGGCCATACAGACAGATGATAGGCGACTTCATGTCTCCTTTCAGTTTGAGTACGGCCAGATGTTCCAAAATCCGTTCCTTTACGTTTTCCATACCGTAATGTTGTTTGTCGAGGATTCGTTGTGCACGCTTCAAATCGAAATTGTCGGCGGTAAACTCATTCCAAGGCAAAGTCAGCATGGTCTCTACATAATTGAGCTGTACGCTATAGTCTGGCGTAGAAGGATGCATGCGTTCCAGTTTTTTTAGCTCTTTCTCAAAAGCAGCAGCTATTTTTTCATCCCATTTTTTACTTTTGGCGCGTTCCCGAAAGTCATTTATATCCTTTTCAGGCGTATTGCCTCCCAATTCTTTCTGAATGGTCTGTATTTGCTGTTGCAGAAAATATTCGCGCTGCTGACGGTCGATATCTTCTTTCGCCTTATCCTGGATAGAACGCTTGATTTCTATCATCTGCAATTCTGTATGCATCAGCTCCATTAAGGCGTATGCACGTTCAACAAAATCGTCAATGGCCAATAGTCGTTGTTTCTCCTCAACCTTGAATTTGAAATTTACACATATGTAGTTGAGCAGCACGAAAGGATTTTCAATATTTTTCAAAGCGAATGCAGCTTCTGCAGGCAAATTCCCATCAATGATTTTTAGTGCCATATCCTTGATGTTGGAAACAATGGCAATGAACTTTTTATCCTTGGGTGTCGGAATCTCTTCACTTATTCCATTGACTATGGCTTTCAGATAGGGACGTTTGCTTACAATCTTTTCCAATGCAAAACGCTCCTGTCCTTCCAGAATGACGGTAACGGAGTTATCGGGCATCTCAAAGATACGTACTATCCTTGCTGCGACACCTATATTATATAGGTCTTCCGCTTCCGGCTCTTCTGTGTTTTTGTCTCTCTGTGTACATACACCTATCAGTTTTTCCTGCTTGAACATGCTGCGTACCAGTTTGAGCGATTTCGGACGAGCCACTGTAATGGGAAGCATTACTTGAGGAAACAAGACCATATTACGTAAAGGAAGTATGGGTAATACCTCATTGGGCTCCAATGGAACCATATCACCAGAGTCGTCTGATTCTATAATCGGTATGATTTCCGTTTCCTTATTGTCGGAATCAAAAAGAAATTTGTCAGATAATTCGTCGTAGTTCATGTAACTATGTCATATTATACTGCCAATATGGCATTGATTGTTAGTCCGCAATTATGCCATATACAGTTATTAATTTGATATTTATTATGTTATACATGCCAATAAGATGCATGGCTTATATATAGTCAATTGTTGTGCCAATTACATCGGCTGTGCGTGAATCTTTGGATGTAATCTCTCAAAAAGGCAGGATTTAATATTGGTGTTGTATGTCAACAATCTATGCTTAATGGGAAATTTTGCTAACTCCACATTGCAAAATCGGAAAATAATATCTATCTTTGCACCCAAAATCTGGTATAAGTAATTGTCATAATCTGTTGCTTATTGATGAAGTGGGGCGGAAAGCCCAATATTATAGGTATAAAACGATTGGAATATATTTCTCTAATTAATTAATAACATGGCAAAAGAAAAGAAATTTTTGACTTGTGATGGTAACCAGGCTGCAGCACATATTTCATATATGTTCTCAGAAGTAGCCGCTATTTACCCAATCACTCCATCGTCAACAATGGCTGAATATGTTGATGAATGGGCAGCCCAAGGACGTAAAAACATCTTTGGAGAAACAGTGTTGGTACAGGAAATGCAATCAGAAGCAGGTGCTGCCGGTGCAGTACACGGTTCATTGCAAGCTGGTGCACTTACCACTACTTATACAGCTTCACAAGGCTTGTTGCTGATGATTCCTAATATGTATAAGATTGCCGGAGAATTGCTGCCTTGCGTTTTCCACGTATCAGCTCGTACTTTGGCTTCTCATGCATTGTGTATCTTTGGTGATCACCAAGACGTAATGTCTTGCCGTCAAACTGGTTTTGCAATGCTTTGCGAAGGTTCTGTACAGGAAGTTATGGATTTGGCTGCAGTGGCACATTTGTCAACCATCAAGAGCCGCGTTCCTTTCTTGAACTTCTTCGACGGTTTCCGTACTTCTCACGAAATTCAGAAAATCGAGATGTTGGAAAATGAAGACCTTGCACACTTGATTGATCAAGATGCATTGGCAGAATTCCGTGCACGTGCTTTGAATCCAAACAAACCAGTTGCACGCGGTATGGCTGAAAACCCAGACCACTTCTTCCAACACAGAGAAAGCAGTAATCCTTATTACGAAGCTGTTCCTACTATCGTTGAGGAATACATGAACGAAATTTCTAAAATTACGGGACGCAAATACAATTTGTTTGATTATTATGGTGCTGAAGATGCAGAACGTGTTATTATTGCTATGGGTTCAGTAACTGAAGCTGCCCGTGAAGCTATTGACTATCTCGTTGAAAAAGGTGAGAAAGTGGGTCTTGTGGCTGTTCACTTGTATCGTCCGTTCTCTGCTAAACATTTCTTGGCAGCTCTTCCAAAAACGGCTAAACGCATTGCTGTTTTGGACCGTACAAAAGAACCGGGTGCAACCGGCGAACCTTTGTATCTGGACGTAAAAGACGTTCTTTACGGAACAGAAAACGCTCCGCTTGTAGTAGGTGGACGCTATGGCTTGGGCTCTAAAGATACAACTCCAGCACAAATTTTGGCTGTATTTGAAAACTTGGCTTTGCCACAACCAAAGAACCTCTTTACCGTAGGTATTGAAGATGACGTAACATTCACTTCTCTTCCAAAGAAAGAAGAAATCGCTTTGGGCGGTGAAGGCATGTTCGAAGCAAAATTCTATGGCTTGGGCGCAGACGGTACTGTAGGTGCAAACAAGAACTCTGTAAAAATCATCGGTGACAACACCAACAAATATTGCCAGGCATATTTTGCTTATGACTCTAAAAAGTCAGGTGGTTTCACTTGCTCTCACTTGCGTTTCGGTGACCACCCAATCCGTTCTACTTATTTGGTAAATACGCCTAACTTCGTTGCATGCCACGTTCAGGCTTATTTGCACATGTATGATGTAACCCGTGGTTTGCGTGAGAACGGTACTTTCTTGCTGAACACCATCTGGACAGGTGAAGAATTGGCTAAACACTTGCCAAATAAAGTAAAGAAATACTTCGCTGACAATAACATCACCGTATATTATATCAACGCAACACAAATTGCACAGGAAATCGGTTTGGGCAACCGCACCAACACCATCCTTCAATCAGCATTCTTCCGTATTACAGGTGTAATTCCTGCTGATTTGGCTATCGAACAGATGAAGAAATTCATCGTTAAGTCATACGGCAAGAAGGGTGAAGACGTTGTAAACAAGAACTATGCAGCTGTTGACCGTGGTGGTGAATACCAACAATTGACTGTTGATCCAGCTTGGTCTAACCTTCCTGCTGATGCTGCTGTAGAAAACAATGACCCAGCATTCATCAATGAAGTGGTTCGTCCAATCAATGCTCAAGACGGTGATTTGCTGAAAGTTTCTGCATTCAAGGGCATCGAAGACGGAACATGGCATCAGGGTACTGCTAAATATGAAAAACGTGGTGTTGCTGCATTTGTTCCTACTTGGACTGCTGATAACTGTATCCAATGTAACAAGTGTGCTTACGTTTGTCCTCACGCTTGCATCCGTCCGTTCGTAATGGATGAAACTGAAGTGGCTGGCATCAAGGGTGCTACATTGGAAATGAAGGCTCCTGCAGCCATGAAAGGTATGCACTTCCGTATGCAGGTAGGTGTAATGGACTGCTTGGGTTGTGGCAACTGTGTTGACGTATGTCCAGGTAATCCTAAGACTGGCAAAGCATTGGAAATGGTTCCGCTGGAACAGGAATTGGCTGAAGCAGAAAACTGGAACTACTGCGTTGCTAATGTTAAATCAAAACAACACTTGGTTGACATTGCATCTAACGTGAAGAATTCTCAGTTTGCAACTCCATTGTTTGAGTTCTCTGGTGCTTGCTCTGGTTGCGGTGAAACTCCTTACGTAAAATTGATTTCTCAATTGTTCGGCGACCGTGAAATGGTAGCCAACGCAACAGGATGTTCTTCTATCTATTCTGGTTCTGTACCTTCAACTCCATATACAACCAACGAAAAGGGTCAAGGTCCTGCATGGGCTAACTCATTGTTCGAAGACTTCTGCGAATTTGGTATGGGTATGGAATTGGCCAACGAAAAAATGCGTGCACGCTTGACTCGTCTGATGACTGATGCACAAAGCTGCTCTTGCTGCTCAGATGAATTGAAAGGTTGGTTCAAGGAATGGATTGAAAACCAAAATGACGCTGCCAAGACCAAAGAATTGGCTGAAAAGATTATCCCTGCTGTTGAAGCTTGCAACTGCGACATTTGCAAACAAATCAGCGCTTTGAGCGGATACATCATCAAACGCAGCCAATGGATTATTGGTGGTGATGGTGCTTCTTACGATATCGGTTACGGTGGTTTGGACCACGTAATTGCTTCTGGTAAGGATGTAAACATCTTGGTTCTTGACACTGAGGTATATTCAAATACTGGTGGTCAGGCTTCTAAATCTACTCCTATCGGTGCAATTGCCAAATTTGCTGCTGCCGGAAAACGTGTACGCAAGAAAGACCTCGGTATGATTGCAACCACTTACGGTTATGTATATGTAGCTCAAATTGCTATGGGTGCTGATCAGGCACAATGCCTGAAGGCTATCCGTGAAGCTGAGGCTTATCCAGGACCTTCATTGGTTATCGCTTATGCTCCATGTATCAACCACGGCTTGAAGAAAGGTATGGGTAAGGCACAGGCTGAAGAAGCTGCAGCTGTAGAATGCGGTTACTGGCACTTGTGGCGCTATAATCCAGCTCTCGAAGCAGAAGGAAAGAATCCGTTTACGCTCGATAGCAAAGAACCGGATTACAGCAAGTTCCAAGACTTCCTCAAAGGCGAAGTTCGCTATGCTTCAGTAATGAAACAATATCCAAGCGAAGCAGAAGAATTGTTCAAAGCTGCTGAAGACAATGCTAAATGGCGTTACAACAGCTACAAACGCATGGCAAACATGGAATATTAATCCTTAAGGATAGATGATAAAAAAAGCCCTGATTTTTCTGAGGGCACTGAAAAAGTAATCACAATTCAGTCCACTCTGCAGAGTAACTAAAAATATAGAGTTCGCCAACTCCTTAT
>CALUKG010000036.1 GCA_944321155.1 uncultured Bacteroidales bacterium
TAAGGAGTTGGCGAACTCTATATTTTTAGTTACTCTGCAGAGTGGACTGAATTGTGATTACTTTTTCAGTGCCCTCCCTTAAGATGGCTTCTTTTTTTGTGCTTATTGGTTTTGGGGAATCAGTTGTCGGATGTCCTTGAGTAAAGTAGGATATACCTTGTGAAGCAGAATAAGGTAACATCCCATTCCAATGGCAAGTTGGATAAGCAGTTCAATATATATATTCAGATTCAATATCCACCCGATGTTCCATACGAGACAGCCAACGATAGCACCTATTCCCAACGCGGGGATAATGGATTTCCAGATAATTTGCCATTGAATAGCCAATTCCTTTTTGGCCAGATATAACCAAGTCAAGCCTATGGTCCAATTCAGAATGCCATAGGCGATGATACCAGTATAGATTCCCGACAAGGCAAAAACCAGCAAAGTCAATAACATGCCCGCTTTCTTAATCAACTCAACACGAAATGTTATCCTGCTTTTTCCACGGGCATTTAAAAGATTAATGCATAATAAATCGCAGACGCACAGCAGTTGTGCTCCACATAATAGTTGGAAATAAGTAACGGATGAAATCCATTTCTCGCCTAATAATACGGTGAAAAGAGGTTCGGACAATGTGATGAGTACGCAGAAAATGGGAAGTGTCAGCAAGGCGGATTTATGCAACAATTGGGTATAGAATTTTTTTAGCCGTGCTGTATCTTCATGCAGTAAAGCGAAAATATTGTAGCTTACACCATTCAGAATGGAAAGGAATGTGAATTGTATCGTATCATTCTGTTTTTGTGCTTGGGAGTAAAATCCGGTATAACTTATGGGGTAGAATTTTCCAATGAATGTTACATATAAATTACTGAAAAGTGCGTTGAGCAGACCACTGCCCATAAGGTTGATGCTGAAGCGGCCTAGTTGTTTGATGGGCTTCAGTGAGATATGCCGGCCAGGCAACCATTTGGTTACAAGGGAAAAGCAGCATAAGCGGGCAAAATGGTAGCTTACTTGTTGGGTGACCAGTGCCCATACATTGGTGTAGATATATGCAACTGTTATTCCGCAAATGCCACTAATTAATGTGGCCGTTATATTGCAGAAAGCAATGGAACGGTAATTGAGTTGTATTCCCAGTTGTGTGTGCTGTATGAGGTAGCCAGCATTAAAGAACAAGGCAAGGAAAAGGATGCGGATAATTGCCTTTAACTGTGGTTGCCCGAAAAAGAGGCTTATGTATGGTGCACACAGATAGAGAATAATGTAAATCAGAGTGGCAATGGCAATGTTCATTATCCATATGGATGTGAAATAGCTGTTGTCGGCATTTTTAACTCGTGCAACTGCTTGTCCGAAGCCACCTTCTACCAATACGTAGGAAATGCCGGCAAAGAGCATAATAATCCCCATCAGCCCAAAATCTGACGGGGATAGTATGCGTGCCAGCCAAATGCCAATGATGAGTTGCAAGGCTTGTTGTACTGTCCGGTCGGCAGCACTCCATGCCAGCGCATTCATGGCTTTCTGTCCAATATTATCGTATATGTTGTTTGAACCTGACGTGATATTATTTTCCTTTTATGGCATCAAAGCCTTCTCCATAAACTCCAGCAGCAGCACTTTGGGAAACAAATGCGTGTGGGTCGATTTCCTTTACCAGCTTGAAAATACGTGCTGATTCGCTTTTGCGTACAAGAACGGTGATTACTTTAATGGGTTTTTTTGAATACCATCCCATTCCTTCCAAAAGGGTGACACCGCGGTGTGCCTCTTGATTGATACGGTCGGCAATTTCCTCGTATTTCTGTGAGAAGATAAAAAATTGTACGGATTGGCGTACACCGTTCATATACATGTCGACACTGAATGTCAGTACTGCCATGTTGACCAGACCATAGATAATGGGCGTTACACCATTTCCAATAAAATAGGAGGTACTGATGATAACGACATCGCAGTAGAGCAGAATTCTTCCCAATGTGATGCTTTTGTACTTGTTTACCACGATGGCGATGACGTCTGTTCCACCGGTACTACCATTGTTGGTATAGATAACTCCCAAACCAAAACCAGCCATTACACCACCCAATATACATGCTAATAGTGAATCGGTTTCACTGAGGAATTGCCCCATTTCTGCTTCTGGCATGAATCTGAACATGAGGGTCATCAGTGTGACACCATAGATAGTCCGAATACAGAACTTCATACCCAACAACTTGATGGCGACAATCAGCAGAGAAGAGTTGAGAATGAGGAATGAAACCCAAATTGGAACCCCATTTCCGTGTCCAAAAAGGTTTTCAGTGATGAAATAGATAATGGCGCAAATACCGGTTGCTCCACCTCCGACAATTGTATAGGGTAGGAGGAGGGCTTTCCATGCAGATACGTACAAGGTTACACCTATGGCTATGAGTATGTACTCCTTGATGGATTTCTTTATGTCCGTTTTCTTTGATATTGTGTTGGTTTGCATTGTGGTAGATGCTGTTGCTTCCATTGTATTTTGACTTTTGAAAGGTTATCTTGTTGGATTATGATGTAAATATACTGGATTCCAGTATCAGTTCATTATTTGCTTCTGATTTTGTCAAATCCTTGACCGTAAACACCTGCTGCCGCACTTTGTGAAACGAATGCATTTGGGTCGATGTCTTTGACCAGTTTAAAGATGCGTCCGGATTCGCCTTTACGTACCAATACGGTAATCACCTTTATAGGCTGCTTGGAATACCAACCGGTGCCATCGAGCAAGGTAACACCGCGGTGTGCCTCCTGATTGATACGGTCAGCAATTTCTTCATATTTATGGGAGAAGATGAAAAATTGTACGGATTGGCGAACACCGTTCATGTACATATCGACACTGAAACTCAGTACAGCCATATTGACCAAACCATAGATAATGGGTGTTACACCGTTTCCAATAAAATAGGATGTACTGATGATAACAACGTCGCAATAAAGCAAAATACGGCCCAATGGTATGGTTCTGTATTTATTTACAATCCATGCTATGATATCAGTTCCACCTGTGCTCCCCTGGTTGGTGTAGGTAATTCCCAATCCAACGCCGCACATGACACCACCTAAGATACAGGCCAGCAGCGAATCCGTTTCGCTGACGAACTGTCCAATTTCTGCTTGTGGCATAAAACGGAACAGCAGAGTCATAAGAATAACTCCGTAGATGGTGCGGATGCAGAATTTGAGACCCAATGTCTTGATGGCCATGATGAGTAAGACGGTATTGATAATCAGAAAGGTGAGCCAGATGGGTATGCCGTGACCTTCACCGAAGAGGTTCTCGGTGATGAAGAACACAATGGCACTAATACCTGTGGCAGCTCCGCCTACTATGGTATAAGGCAATAACAATGCTTTCCATGCCGTAACGTATAAGGCTACTCCGAAAGTAATAAGGATGTATTCCTTTACGGACGTTAGAATGGCTTTGGTTTTCTCATTGAGCATTTTAGGTGATTTTGCAGTAGCTTCCATTGCTTTTATTTATAGATTTAGACCAATCATAATACGATATTGATGATTTTGCCGGGCACGACAATAATCTTCTTTGGTGTTGCGCCATTCAAATATTTTGCTGATTGCTCATTGCCAAGTGCTGCTTGTTCTATATCTGCCTTTGAGGCATCGGCAGGCAATTCCAGTGTAAAGCGTACTTTGCCATTGAATGACACTGGATATTTCACTGAATTTTCCACCAGATATTTTTCTTCGCACAATGGGAAAACTGCATCGCAGATGGAAGTTTCATGACCCATACAATGCCATAATTCCTCGGTTATGTGAGGTGCAAATGGTGCCAGCAAAATGATTAATGGCTCTAGAATCTCACGTTTTCTACATTTCTGTTGAGTAAGTTCGTTTACACAAATCATGAATGCAGAAATGGAGGTGTTGTATGAGAAATTCTCAATGTCAAAGGTAATTTTCTTGATGGTCTTATGAAGCGTCTTCAGTTCATCCGGTGTAGCTTTTTCTTCGACAACGGCAAAGTTGTCGCCTTCAAAATACAGTCCCCACAGTTTTTTGAGGAAACGGTGTACGCCATCGATGCCGTTGGTATCCCAAGGTTTGGATTGCTCCAGCGGTCCGAGGAACATCTCATAGAGACGCAAAGTGTCAGCTCCATAACGTTCTACGATATCGTCAGGGTTGACAACATTGAACATGGATTTACTCATTTTCTCAATAGCCCATCCGCAAATGTATTTCTCTCCCTCCAGAATGAATTCCGCATCCTTGAAATCGGGCATCCATTGACGGAAACGTTCCTGGTCAAGCACATCGTTAGAAACGATATTTACGTCCACATGTATCGGTTGTGTTTCGTATTGGTCTTTCAGATTGTAGGATACAAATGTGTTGGTTCCGACAATTCTGTATACAAAATTGGAGCGGCCTTGAATCATTCCCTGGTTGATGAGCTTTTTAAATGGCTCATCTTTGGTTATGATGCCTAAATCAAACAAAAACTTGTTCCAGAAGCGACTGTAAATCAAGTGGCCGGTGGCATGTTCAGTTCCTCCGATGTATAAATCGACATTTTGCCAATATTCATTTGCGGCCTTGCTTACCAACTCATGGTCATTTTTAGGGTCCATATAGCGGAGGTAATAGGCAGATGAACCGGCAAAGCCAGGCATAGTGCATAATTCCAGCGGGAAAATGGTCTTGTTGTCAATTGCATTTGTATCGGCAACACAAGCGTTCTGTTCGTCCCAAGCCCATTTCTTGGCGTTACCGAGGGGTGGCTCGCCGGTTTCTGTAGGCAGGAACTTATCAACAGACGGCAATACCAGTGGTAATTTTTCTGTTGGAATTGTGTAAGGCATGCCGTTCTTGTAATAAATAGGGAACGGTTCGCCCCAATATCTCTGGCGGCTGAAAATGGCGTCGCGGAGTCTGTAGTTTACTTTTACTCTTCCTAAACCGTTTTCTTCCACATATTTTTTAGCAGTAGCAATAGCTTCCTTGACCGTCAATCCATTGAGAAAACCGGAGTTGGTCATGATACCTTCTTTCGCATCGAAGCTACTTTCACTTACATCACAACCCTCGATAAGCGGAATAATCGGCAGGTTGAAATGTTTGGCGAAAGCATAGTCGCGGCTGTCATGAGCCGGTACAGCCATAATGGCCCCGGTACCATATCCGGCCAGTACATAATCGGAAATCCAGATAGGAATTTCCTGCTGTGTCAATGGATTGATAGCGTATGAACCACTGAATACACCCGTAACTTTCTTTTCCGCGATTCTTTCGCGTTCGGTACGGTGCTTTACTTGTTCAAGATAAGCGTTGACAGCTTCTTTCTGTTCGGCTGTGGTAACCCTTTCTACCCATTCGCTTTCAGGTGCCAATACCATAAAGGTAACTCCAAATACAGTGTCTGCGCGGGTGGTAAAAATGGTGAATTGTTCATCCGTTCCGGCAAGGCGGAATTGCATTTCGGCACCTTCGCTACGGCCAATCCAGTTGCGCTGTGTCTCTTTCAAAGATTCTGTCCATGCTAGTTGGTCTAATCCGTCGAGTAGGCGTTGGGCATAAGCGGATACGCGCAAGCACCATTGGCTCATTTTCTTTTGTTCAACAGGGTGGCCACCTCTGACAGACAAGCCTTCACTTACTTCATCATTCGCAAGAACGGTTCCCAAAGCTGGACACCAATTGACCACTGTATCTGCTTTGTAGGCAATACGGTAGTTCATCAGTATTTCCTGCTGTTTTGTTTCATTTTTGGCATTCCATTCTTCTGCCGTGAAATGAATAGGTTCGCTACATGCAATGTCCAAATTTTCTGTACCTTGTTTGGCGAAATGTTGGATTAGTTCGCTGATAGGGCGGGCTTGTTGGGTTTTGTTGCAATAGTAGCTATTGAACATCTGGATAAATGCCCACTGTGTCCATTTGTAATAGCTAGGGTCACAAGTTTTGATTTCTCTATCCCAGTCGTAGGAAAAGCCAATCTTGTTTAATTGGTCACAATAGCGGGCAATGTTCTTTTCTGTTGTTATGGCAGGATGCTGCCCTGTCTGGATGGCATATTGCTCAGCAGGGAGACCGTAGGCATCAAATCCCATTGGATGTAATACATTGAATCCTTTCAAACGCTTATAACGGCTGAAGATGTCAGATGCGATGTAGCCCAGAGGGTGTCCGACATGTAGACCCGCACCAGAGGGGTAGGGGAACATGTCAAGCACGTAATATTTGGGCTTTTCACTTTGGTTGTTGACTTTATAGATATTATTGTTGCGCCATTCGGCTTGCCATTTTTTTTCTATCTCCTTGAAGTTGTATTCCATATTGTTTAAATCTTTTTCAGCCTGCAAAGATAAAGCAAAGCTTGTTTAGAACAAAATGTTATAAGGTTGATATAAGTATTTTTATGTGCTTGTTTTTGTGTGGATTTGGTGGCTATGTATTGCTTGACATTAGGGAGGGAGGGGAATCATGTCAGTAAGGGTAGGATTGTATATAAAAAAGCTCCGAGACCAATGGTTTCGAAGCTTTATGAAGTGGTACCCGAAGCGGGACTTGAACCCGCACAGCCGTGAGGCCAAAGGATTTTAAGTCCTTCGTGTCTACCGATTCCACCATCCGGGCAGACCAAGAGCGGAAAACGGGACTCGAACCCGCGACCCCGACCTTGGCAAGGTCGTGCTCTACCAACTGAGCTATTTCCGCAAGTATGTTGCTTTTGAAAGCGGGTGCAAATATACGAATATATTTTAAATTGGCAAGGATGATTGTAATAAAAATGGGGATGAAGTCATCCCCATTTTTATTATACGTTGAATAATAGTATTATACCAATGCAACTATTATTTCTCCTTCCACCTCGCTAAAAGCGATTTTGTTTTCGCGTGCCAACCAGCCATAGGCCATATTCAGGTCAGCTTCTTTGAGTTTGGTAGCTTTTTTTACTGCTTTGGTTGAAAGAGGACCATTTTGCAAAGCATTCCAAACGAGTCCGGCGTTAACGCCAATTTTACTTGTCAACATAATCTTTTTTTCCTTAAGTGATAAAACGTAATATTTTAACGCTGCAAAGGTACGAAAAAAATGCTATATAGCATAATTTTGTGTTGACTTTGAAGTTAAATTGTTATTTTACAACAAAACCATGCGTGCTGGGTTCGTACATAGCATCAATGGCTTTAGCGTAGTGTTGTTGAATAATGGCTCTTCTAAGCTTAAGAGTATTGGTCAGTTCGCCGGTTTCAATAGCAAAGCCTTTCTTGATGAGGGTGAACTTCTTGATCTGCTCAAAATGTGCCATATTAGCTTGCAACTTGTTGATGCGCTTTTCAATGCATTCGTATATTTTCGGATTCTCCAATAACTCTTCTTCCGTTTGATAGGTTATGCTGTTCTTCTGTGCATATTCCTTCAAAGCTGGAATGTTTGGAACAATGATGGCAGTAACATAGTTCCTTTGGTCGCCGATGACCGCCACCTGTTCAATGTACTTGTCGGTGGTCAGGAGTGTTTCAATCTGTTGAGGTGCTATGTATTTGCCATTGGATGTCTTGAACAAATCCTTGATTCTTTCTGTGAGGTATAATGTGTTGCCTTTGATATAACCAGCATCTCCTGTTCTGAAAAATCCGTCCTCGGTAAATGCTACTGCGTTGACGTCTGGACGGTTATAATAACCTTTGCAGACGGTTTCGCCTTTTAATAGTATTTCGTTGTCTTCGCCTATCTTGACTTCTATGCCGGGCATGATGGTGCCCAATGACCCGATTTCATAATGGGTATAATCAAAACAGCATACAGTGGCGTATGACTCTGTGAGCCCGTATCCGTAACAGATAGGAATTCCGATGCTTCTGAAAAACAATGTAATATGGTCGGAGAGGGCTGCACCTGCGGTTGGGAACATATTCCCGTTTTCAATACCAAGTGTTAGCTTGACTTTCGAGAAGATGAACTTATCGGCTATGCGATATTTTGTACGTAGCCACCAGTGCGGTTTTCTTCCGTTTCTGAGGTAGTCAACGTTGTGCTTCTTTCCTGTTGCGATGGCCCATGTTACAACGCCTAGCATAAAGGCAGAGTAGTGTGAAAGATTCTCCTTGATGCCGATATATACTTTTTCCCAGAAACGTGGCACTGCGCACATGCATGTAGGTCTAATTTCCTTAATTGTTGCCTGAATGTCAGTCGGTCGTAGGTTGATGGCTATCTCAATGCCCAAATATAAACATAAATAACACCATAGTCTTTCGAAAACATGAGTCAGAGGTAGGAATGCAATGGATACGTCTTTGTCTGATAAACTGGTCAGTTTTTGCTTGTGATTGACCATGGCATGATGGAAACCGGAGTGCATGAGCATAACGCCTTTGGGATTTCCCGTCGTTCCAGAAGTGTATAGAATCGCTCCGAGATCATTGTCGTTGGCCTCAGAACGTCTTTTTTCCACTACATCATGTTTGGGCTTGTTAGCTCCCAGTGTAAGCAAGTCGGAGTAGTAAATGGATATTTCCTTGTCGGCTTCAGAAAAACGTATGTGTTTGTCGAATGCTATGATATGTTTGAGTGTTGGTGCTTTTTTTCTGGCTTCGCAAGCGACATCATATTGTTGTTGTTCGCCAACAAATAGGAATTCCAATTGCGAATCGTTGAGTATATAACTCACTTGATCAACGGATGAAGTGGCATAGATAGGTATAACTACAGCTCTGTTTGAATAGAGTGCAAAATCAACAACAAGGTTTTCGGCCATGTTCTGAGAGAATTGTCCGGCTTTATCGGACTCTTTAAGTCCCATCTGTGCCAATGCGTGGGCAATAGTGTCTATTTCTTCTGCAAAGTCATCCCATGATTTCTTTTGCCATGTGTTGCTGCCGATTTCTCGGTAGCGTATGGCGCTTTTTGTGCCATACTTGTTGGCTTGTGTGAACATGTAGCGTGCAAAATGGAAATCAGCCATAATCTTATCTCCTATATTAGTTGTTTTGAGTGTTTGTTCAGAATTTTGAGTGCTCTACTGGCAGCCAATTGTTCCGCTTCTTTTTTGGTATTGCCGGCAGCTTGTGCAATTTCTTTTCCGTTTATATGTACGGCCACCAGAAAATGGTGTTTGTTGTCGGGTGTTACTTCGTTTTTCAGCATTACAAATACAAAAGTACAATTGTGGATGCTGCACCATTGTGTCAATTTCTGTTTGGATTCTTGAGTGTTATTTTTGTTCGTCTTTTTGTTTATAATGGCTTTTAAGACGAATTTCTTACATGTGTCCATCCCTTTATCCAAATAAATAGCTCCTATCAAAGCTTCCAATGCGTTACCAGCAATGTCATTCCCGCTCACATCCGTTTTTGTTTTTATTTGCGTGTCCAATCCCATTGCATGGGCAATTGCATTGAGATTTTTTCTGTTTTCAATGTCTGCCCTTAATTGGGTCAACTTGCCTTCATCTGCATTGTTGTGAGTTTTAAACAGATAATCACTTACAATGGTGTGTAGAACGGCATCTCCCAAAAACTCTAGTCTTTCATTGTTCTCGTCCATATTTGGATGGGCAGAACGATGTTTTAAAGCTCTTTTATACAAAGATACATCATTTGGTTTAAATCCCAAGAATTTGTACCAAAAAAATGAAGGCTCTTTTCGATTACTCGATAAGAGCCTTTTAAATATGCTTGGAGTATTCACTTTTATTCAGTGTATTTCTTGAATACTACGCTTGCGTTGTGTCCTCCAAATCCGAATGTGTTGGACAAAGCGGCACGTACGGTGCGTTTTTGTGCTTTTCCGAATGTGAAGTTCAATTTGTAATCAATTTCAGGATCTTCATCTCCTTCAGTAAAGTTGATGGTAGGAGGTACGATGTCATTCTTGACAGTGAGAACACAGGCAACTGCTTCAGCTGCACCGGTTGCACCCAACATGTGTCCTGTCATTGATTTGGTCGAACTGATGTTGAGTTTGTATGCGTGTTCACCAAAGAGACGTTGGATGGCTTTGCATTCGGCAATGTCACCGAGTGGTGTGGACGTGCCGTGTACGTTGATATAGTCAATGTCTTCTGGCTTTAATCCGCCATCTTCTACTGCAAGTTTCATCACATTGAATGCGCCTACTCCTTCTGGATGTGGAGCTGTCATGTGGTGAGCATCCGCTGTCATCCCTGCTCCTACCATTTCAGCATATATTTTTGCTCCACGGGCTTTTGCGTGTTCGTATTCTTCAAGGATAAGACAAGCTGCACCTTCTGCGATTACGAATCCGTCGCGGCTTTTGCTGAATGGTCTTGAGGCTGTTTGCGGGTCGTCGTTTCTGGTTGACAATGCATGCATTGAAGTGAAACCGCCAACACCGGCAGCAGTAATGGATGCTTCTGAACCTCCGGTAACGATTACGTTGGCTTTACCCATACGGATGTAGTTGAATGCGTCTGCAATGGCATGTGTTGAAGATGCACATGCAGATACAGTGCTATAGTTGATACCACGCAAACCGAACAACATGGATATGTGTCCTGGTGCCAGGTCAATAATCATCTTTGGGATGAAGAACGGATTAAATCTAGGTGTGCCGTCTCCGGTAGCGTAGCTGGACATTTCTTCTTCAAATGTTTTCAGACCACCGATTCCAGTTCCCCAGATAACGCCCATTTTGTCAAGGTCTTCCTTTTCAAGGTCGAATGCTGCGTCAGCCATTGCTTCTTTGGCAACAGCTACAGCAAACTGGCTGAACCTGTCATATTTACGGGCTTCTTTTCTGTCTAATATACTATTAACATCGAAGTTTTTTACTTCGCATGCAATTTGGCTCTTAAATTTAGAGGCATCAAATTGTGTGATAGGACCTCCACCACTTGTACCAGAAAGCAATCCGTTCCAATATTCTGGAACGGAGTTGCCTATAGGCGTAAGTGCTCCAAGGCCTGTCACTACTACTCTTTTTAATTCCATGAGTTAGTGATTACCGTTAGAAACAATTAAGCTTGGTGTGCTTCAATGTAGCTGATAGCGTCACCTACAGTTGTAATTTTTTCAGCGTCTTCGTCAGGAATAGACAATCCGAATTCTTTTTCGAATTCCATGATTAATTCTACTGTGTCCAATGAATCAGCTCCTAAATCGTTAGCAAAGCTAGCTTGAGGAGTTACTTCGCTTTCTTCAACACCTAATTTTTCTACGATAATTGATGTTACTTTTGATGCAATTTCTGACATAATTTTCTTGCTTTAGAGTAAATAAAAAATTTGTTCTTATTTTTGCGGTGCAAAGTAAAGCATTTTTTTTCACTTAGCCATGCATTTGCTTAAAAATTACGTCAAAACTGCACAAATTAATGTTTAATGTGCATAAATGAATCTATGTTCTATGAAAAGAAAATTGGTTGTATTTGCTTCTGGTTCAGGAAGTAACGCGGAAAAGATTATTGAGTTTCTCTCTGGCCATCCTACTCTGGAGATTTCTTGTGTTCTGTCCAATAAACCCGATGCTTTTGTGCTGGAAAGGGTCAGAAAATGGGGTGTAAAGTCGTATTATTTTCCCAAAAAAGACTTTGATTTGGGGGTGCCTATTGTGGATTTTCTGCAAAAACAGGAGATTGATGGGATTGTTTTGGCTGGATTTCTTTTAAAAGTGTCGGATCCGATATTGAAAGCATTTCCTGGAAAGATTATCAATATACATCCAGCGCTTTTACCTAAATATGGCGGTAAGGGAATGTATGGCCATTTTGTGCATGAGGCGGTTAAGGCTGCGGGAGAACATGAGAGTGGTATTACTATACATTATATAAATGAGCATTACGATGAGGGTGATGTGATTTTTCAAGCCAAATGTTCCTTGGAGCCGGAAGATAGTCCGGAAGAGATTGCACGTAAGGTGCAGAAATTGGAACACACTTATTTTCCGCGTGTGGTGGAGGAGGTTTTTGGGCGCTAGATTGTAAGAATGAAGGCAGATGTTTTTTCGTATCTGCCTTTTTTGTTCTTTATTATGCCTTTGGAAATATCTTGTCCAAAGCCAAATTTTCTTTAATGGTCATTTGTGAACGCGTTTCCGGTGTTTTGTCGTCTTGTCCGCATAAATGAAGCAGTCCGTGAACGAGAATACGGTGTAACTCTTCCAGAAAGTCGCATCCTACTTGTTCTGCGTTGGTGGCAACTGTATCTAAACTGATGAAAATGTCTCCGTTGAGTGTGTTACCAGAGGTGTAGTCAAAGGTGATTACATCGGTGTAATAGTCGTGGTTGAGAAATTGCCTGTTGACTTCCAGAATTTTGGAATCATCACAGAAAATATAATTAATGTCGCCCGCTTTCTTTCCATAATCGGCCGCTACTGATTTTAGCCATGTACGGACTTCGTTTTGCTTGATTTCCGGCATTGGAGTGGTGTCGTTGTAAAACTGAATCATATTTCAATATAATAGGCTTGTTTAGTGAAAAAATATGTAGGCAATGATAATGGCGGCGGTGATGCCAATTAGATCGGCAATTAATCCGCAGGTGAGGGCATAACGTGTCTTCTTGATTCCGACAGAACCAAAATAGACAGCAAGTATGTAGAATGTCGTGTCGGTTGAACCTTGTATAGTGGAGGCCAATCTTCCTACAAAGGAGTCTGCTCCATATTGCTGCATAGCATCGACCATGAGTCCTCGGGCACCACTTCCGCTTAAGGGTTTCATAATGGCGGTTGGTAATGCTCCGACAAAATCAGTATTAATTCCTATCCATGCGAAAAAACGAGCCATTCCTTCGATGAGAAAGTCCATGGCTCCTGAAGCTCTGAATACGCCGACAGCGACCAATATAGCTATCAGGTAAGGAATGACGTCTACAGCTACTTTAAATCCGTCTTTGGCGCCATCAATAAAGGCTTCATATACATTGATTCTCTTGAAAGCTGCTGTGAGTACAAATGTGACAATGATTCCCAAGAGGATAAAGGAAGATGTTAATGTGGAATAAGTTGTGAGTTGTTCCTGTGACAAGTGGCGTATTCCGACAAACAACCCGGCAATGAGCGCGCACATGGTGCCCAATACACCAATAATGACTTTGTTGAATAGGTTGATGCGCTGGTAAATTGATACAGCAATCAGCCCTGCCAATGAAGAAAGGAATGTTGCTATTAGAATCGGCAGAAAAACATCAGCCGGGTTGGCCGCCCCCATTTGTGCGCGATATACCATTACTCCAATTGGTATGATGGTGAGCCCGGAAGTGTTGAGCACCAGAAACATAATCATGGGATTAGATGCCTCGTCTTTTTTCGGATTGATTTCCTGTAGTTCTTTCATCGCTTTCAGTCCTAGTGGGGTCGCGGCATTGTCGAGACCAAGCATATTAGCAGCGATGTTCATGAATATGCTCCCGGATGCCGGATGGTTTTTGGGTATATCAGGGAAAATTTTGGAAAAGAACGGCGCAACTATTTTTGAAAAGGCCTGTATGGCTCCGCCTTTTTCGCCAATTTTCATAATGCCCAGCCATAAGGCAAGCACACCCGTTAGACCAAGTGATATGGTAAAACCGCTTTTGGCGGAATCGAAGGTGGCATTCATCATGTCGGGTAATACGGATGCATCTCCAAATGCAACAAAACGTATGCATCCGACAATAAACGCAATGGTGAGAAATCCAATCCAGATGTAGTTTAAAACCATGTTAGAATAATAGTTTGTTTCGTGGGCAAATGTACAAAAAAATAAGGATGTTTTTTGATGTGTGGCGATTTTGGCAAAATGTTATAATTAAAAGTGCAAACAAATGAAGTGAATTGTATGGTTGTTCGTGGTAAAACTTGTTTTCGGGAAAATCTGTAAAAATTATATTGCTGTCCGCTAAAATGTATACTTTTGCCCATAGTTGGATTGATTTTGTTTGGCGACAGAAATCTAACAAAAATGGGCTGACCTCGCAAATGAAGTCAGCCCTATTTTTATTCCTTTGCAAAATTTTTATCGGACAGCAATATAAAAATTATTGATGGTGTTTTGGTTGTTGTTAAGTGATAAATTGGGATTGTGTTATGTGCCGTGTTTTCAAAATAGCAAGGGAAGTATATAAAGGTAGATGTTGAGAATAACGCAGGAGAGAGGAAAACAAAATTAAGTGTGTGTTTTTTTCATTGTTTTTTTGTGTAAATATGGATTGTTTGTTTACATTTGCGAGCGAATTAATCATTAAAGTCTATTATGGGAAATTTACGTAAAGCCTGGATGTGTGCGCGTTATTTTATGAAAGCGCGCAATACGCGTGGTTTCGGAATACATTCTCCCTATTTGTTTGAATTTGTTCAACAAGTAATTTGCAATAAACATCCGTATTATTGTTTTCAGCGTTTGGAGGCTGTTAGACGAATGCTTTTGCACGATGATCGCGTAGTTTATGTGACAGATTATGGGACAGGCGTATCAGGAGAACGTAAGGTTTCAGCTATAGCACGTCGTTCACTGGCAGGCCCACGTTACGCACAGATGTTATTCCGTATGGCCGTATATACCAAGTCAAAACGGATTCTGGAATTAGGTACTTCTTTGGGGATGACGACAAGTTATTTGGCATCTTGTGGTGATGTACAATGTACAACAGTAGAAGGTAGCGATAGACTGGTGGAAATAGCAAAAAAAGTGGCACGTAAATCTCATCTTAATAATATTCGCTTTTTGTGTGGAAATTTGGATGAGTTGTTGGATAGTGCTTTGCGGACTTATGGACCGTTTGATATGATTTATTTTGATGCGAACCATACAGAAGAAGCAACGTTGCGGTATTTTGAACAAGCATTGCCATTTAGGACAGAAGAAAGTATATTTGTATTTGATGATATTCATGCTTCTGAAGGTATGAATAAAGCCTGGAATGTTATTAGACGCCATAAGGCAGTTACGGCCAGCATGGATATGTATCGTATGGGGGTTGTGTTTTTTAGCCCTCGTTATAAACAGAAAACATATTATGTAAGATATTAGTGGATAGTGCGTTATGAAGATTTATACAAAAACAGGTGATGATGGAACCACAGGCTTGATAGGGAATGTGAGAGTTATGAAAAATAACCCTCGGATAGAAGCTTATGGAACTAGCGATGAATTAAATTCATTGATAGGGCTATTGGTCTGCCATGTTGATTCGGATAAAGATAAGAACGTCCTGAGGGAAATCCAGCGTCAATTATTTGCTTTAGGAGCGGATTTGGCAACGCCATCTCAAAAAAACGAAGGGAAGACAAGGATTACTCAGGAAATGACTTTGTGGCTGGAAACCCAGATTGATGCTTGTGAGGCGGAGTTGCCTCCAATGAAGGGTTTTATATTGCCTGGAGGAAATGAGGCTGCTGCTGTGTGTCATTTGTGTCGGACAACGGCACGTCGTATGGAACGGAGAATATATGATTTGCATGAACAAGAACCAGTGTCCAATGATATTCTGCAATATGTTAATAGATTGTCAGATTTCTTTTTTGTTTTTGCAAGAAAAGCGGCTAATGAAGACGGAAGTGAAATTTTTTTGTGATAAAGTCGACAAATTCATTGCATGAATAAAATATTTTTCTACTTTTGCGAAAATATTTTGGGAATGAACTTTGAAGTGTAATTAAACAGTTAGATTAAATTATGTATTGGACCTTAGAATTGGCGTCTAAAATAGAAGATGCTCCATGGCCGGCAACGAAAGATGAGTTGATTGATTATGCAATGCGTTCTGGTGCACCTATGGAGGTGATAGAAAACCTGCAAGAGATTGAAGATGAGGGTGAAACGTATGATTCAATAGAGGATATTTGGCCGGATTACCCAAGCAAAGAGGATTTCTTCTTTAATGAGGAAGAGTATTAATACAACGTATTTCGTTGTTGGTTCAAGTTTTTGATATGTAATGAAAAAAAGGTGTGTTGGGCTATTGTTGTTAAGTTTGCTGAGCTTTGCGGCTTATGCTCAATTTGATGTACAGCCTGCACATTATATGTTTTTTCAGTCAAGTTATAATCCTGCGGCGGCAGGATCGGAAGGCTTGTTTAGAGTGGCTGGTTTGCATCGGATGCAATATGCAGGAATGCCTAAAATGCCTCAGACAACCTTATTTCATGTTGAATCGCCTTTTCCGATAAAGAAAACCCAGCATGGTGCGGCAATTCATTTTATGAATGAATCGATTGGGTTGCTGACCAATAAAACGGTTGATTTCCAATATGCCTATCGGCACAAGTTGGGTAAGGGATATTTGAGCGCTGGTATTGGGTTGGGTTTTGTGAGTTTAGGGTTTCAAGGAGATAGCGTCTTTACGGAGATTGAGTCGGATTATCACGATATAACTGGGGATATGCACATACCGACAACTGCGGAGGAGGCAATGAATTTTGATATGGGGTTGGGTGTGTATTATAATGCGGAAGATTGGTATGCAGGTATATCATTCAAACACTTGAATTATCCTGTGATACGTTGGACTGATTATTCGGTCTTTACGGTGCGGGGTACGATGTATATGGTGGGAGGATATAATTGGCAGTTGAAAAACAAGAAATTCCAAATTAAGCCTAGCGCATTAATCCAGACAGATTTCTCATCTTGGAGTATTGCTTTGACGGGGCTGGTTGAATATAACCAACGTTTCAGAGGTGGCCTGACTTGGCGTTTGCAGGATGCTGTTGGTATATTGCTGGGGATGGATATCATAAGTGGTTTGACATGCGGATATACATATGAATTGCCTACAACTCGTTTGTTGTCATACGGAGTATGGGGCTCACATGAGATATTTCTGTCGTATAGTTTTGATATTTTACGCCAGAAAAAAACAAGTAAATATAAAAGTATTCGCATATTGTAACACAATAAGTGGGGTGAAAAATGCGTTGTTTATGTAGAGCCGCTTTTTAGCAAAATAAATTAAGAGAAAAACGAAAAACGAAAATAAACCATTAAACGTATATGAGCATGAAGAAGTTTCTGCCGATAGTTCTGGTTGCAGTTTTGTTTGCAGCTTGTAATAAGCCCGCAGGAGAATTGGTTGGAATAGGTTCGCACGCTAACTTTAGCGAGGCGAATCCTTATGGTATGGTGTATGTGAAGCAAGGTGCCTTTATGATGGGTGCAGATGCCCAGCCGACTATTTTTTCTGTGAGTGACCGTTCCATAACAGTAAGTGTTGATGCTTTTTGGATGGACGAGACAGAGATTACAAATGATGAGTACAAGCAGTTTGTATATTGGGTGCGTGATTCAATTGCCCGTACATTGCTTGTTGAAGCCGGTTATGATGAATATGGTATCTTTACGGATGATTATTATTATGAAGAAGAAGGTGAAGAGATGCAAATACCTTTGAATTGGAAACGCCCTGTTCCGTGGAATTCGAAGGATTATGATATAATGGATATTCTCAGTCAGATGAATTATGAGGGTGAGAATATTATTAATCCTGCTTTATTGCGTTATCGTTATGAGTGGATTAACTACGACCAGGCAGCCATGTTGGCAAATAGATTGGATATTACAACAGGTAAGTATCCGCCCAATGCACGAGTACGTGTAGATAGTTGCTGGATTGATGAAAATGGTACAATTTGTGACACTACAATAGTGCGTAAATTGACACGCAGAAGAGATTTTATATCAAATCGTATTATTGGTATTTATCCTGATACAATGATGTGGGTTCGTGACTTTCAATATGCGTATAACGAACCTATGTTAAAAATGTATTTTGCTCATCCGGGTTATGCACAATATCCAGTAGTTGGAGTTACATGGGATCAAGCATATGCATTCTGCCATTGGCGTACACATTTTTATAACAATGCTCATAAGGTAACAGCTCAGGATTATCGTTTGCCAACAGAGGCGGAGTGGGAATATGCAGCTCGTGGTGGCCGTAAAATGGCTTTGTATCCTTGGGGTGGTAATTATGTACGTGACAATGAAGGTTGCTTTATGGCAAATTTCAAACCATTACGGGGACGTTATACGGATGATACTGGTGCAACAACAATGAAGGTAGGCTCATTCAGTCCGAATGATTTTGGCCTGTTTGATATGGCTGGAAACGTTTCCGAATGGACATCTTCTGCTTATGATGCCTCTTCCAATTCTTGGATAAATGACATGAACCCTTCTTCACAGTTTGATGCTAAGAAGCGTGACCCGTCCATTTTGAAGAGAAAGGTTATCAAAGGTGGTTCTTGGAAGGATGTTGCATATTATTTGCAATGTGGAACACGTACGTATGAGTATCAATATGAAAGTCGTCCGTATATAGGTTTCCGTTGTGTTCGTTCATATATCGGTGAAAGAACAAAATAAATTTGAATCTAATCTAATACATAAAAAGAAAAACATTTTGTTTTAAACTAAAATCGTTAATTGTTTATTGTTATGGCTGAAAAGAAAAGTTTTAAATTTGACGAATGGTGGGAAAGTCCCAAAACCAAACGTGTTGTAGGAGCAGTTTACAGTTTGGGTGCTTCTGTGGTTATTATCGGTGCAATGTTTAAAATCTTGCACTTGCCTGGTGCTGGTATAACCTTGGGTATAGGTATGGTTACAGAGGCAGTTTTGTTTGCGATTGGTGTGTTTGATAAACCTCATACGGAATATCATTGGCAAAATGTATTTCCTGCTTTGTTGCAAAAAGAACCTCAGCCATTAAATATCAGTGGTGGAGTAGTAACTGGTGGTGTTGCTGGAACTGCAGGAGGAGCATCTAACGTTGCTTCAGGAGGAGTATCAGGTGGGGTCGTTCCGGGTGGAATACCAGGATTAAGCAATGATGAAATGCAACGCTTGACTGATGGAATCAAGAATCTGTCAGAAACAGCTACACAATTGGCATCTTTGTCAAGTGTAGTGGGCTCTACAGAAAAGTTGGCTTCAACTTTGGATGCCGCTTCTGAAGCTGCTTCTAGCTTTGTTGAATCCCAATCGACTTTAAATGTTGCCACAAAAGGTTTGGAGGCTTCTTATCAGTCAATCACTTCTGATATGGATAGTGTAGTGAAACAGACTAAGAATTATGGTGAAAAGATGGAATCAATCAATTCACATTTGGCTTCCATCAATTCTGTGTATGAACTTCAGTTGAGAAATATCCAAGCTCAGTCAGAAAGTTTTGGAGAGCAGAGCGAAAAAGTTGGCTTGATTTCCAATCATTTGGCTAACATTTGTGGTGAAGTAGGAAAGATTCAATCAGCAGTTACTGTTGCAGC
>CALUKG010000037.1 GCA_944321155.1 uncultured Bacteroidales bacterium
TACGGGATTGTATCACCGTTATACGATTGAGGGTTCATTGGACGGAAAAGAATGGTTTGTGCTGGTGGATAGAAGCAGCAGTTTCAAGGACGTGCCGAATGATTATGTGGAATTGGAATATCCACAACAGGTGCGTTATGTACGTTACAACAATATCCATGTGCCGACACCCCACTTGTCGATTTCAGCCATTCGTGTTTTTGGGACAGGCAGTGGAAAGGCCCCGAAAGCGGTACGTGAGTTTGCACTCCAGCGCCACACAGACCGCAGGGACATCACCATTTCGTGGAAACCGGTTAAGGATGCGCAAGGTTATAATATTTTTTGGGGCATTGCTCCGGACAAATTGTACAGCTCGTGGATGGTTTACGGAAACAAAGGCGAGCACCTGATGAAGTCGCTGAATACGGACCAAACCTATTATTTTGCCATAGAGGCGTTTAACGAGAATGGGGTAGCACTTGTTTCTGAAGTGAAAGTGGTGAAATAGCCTCTTGGAAAAATAAAAAGTTAAGGCATATAGAATGACAAGTTTTGAGTCATTTTATATGCCTTATTTTATGAAATAGAGTTATTGCAATTTCGCTTTGGTTATGAGGAGCCATCTCAACAAAGAACTGGCGTAATACAAATTGTGCTCGATAAGCCAAAGCACAATTTTTTGGCCTAAGCGGAGGTGCAATGTATATTGATGATAATCGACTTCGGGAAACATGTTTCTGTAGGTTTTTCTTAACGAGCGGTCTTTGGTATCCAGTATCAAGTCGGCTTTTTGCACAATCTGGATTTGTGGGATAAGGTTGGCGTATTGTTCATAAATGCCTTGGTCTTTCATAAAGTCAATGGCCCGTTTCCAGAATTCATGTATATCTTCAAAATGCTTTCTATTTTTGGAGGCAGTAATGGCTGTAGAATTGATTTTGACATAATGGTAGAAGGCTGTAGGAATATGTACTATTTTCTGGGCATAATAATATAATTGTAGATTGAGTGAAAAGTCTTCTAGATAACTGATAGGATGTATATATGTTTTGACTTTTTGGAAAAGGTCTCTTTTGTATAGTTTGTTTGCCAGGAATCCATTGCTTTTATCATTGATAAGCATATCTCTGAACCATTCGCTAGGATTTGTACTGACATATTCTGTGATGTATTGCTGTTTATTGCCTGCAAGTTCTATTACCAAATCACATGCTACAATATCAGCCTTGGTGTCAACCGCCATTTTATACATACGTTCAATCATGTCGGCTTCAATGTAGTCGTCACTATCAATGTATTGGATATATTTACCGTGTGCGTTTGCCAACCCGATTCTTCTTGCATTTTCCAGACCTCCATTCTTTTCTAAATGGATAATATGACTTTGTGACTTCCTTCTTGGAAAATGTTCCATCGTATCTTGTAATACCTGAATAGCATTGTCAGGTGTGCAATCGTTGACGAAGATAAATTCAATGTCTTCTAAAGTCTGCTTGAATAGGCTTTCTGCACACTTTGGGATAAATTGTTCTGTGTTATAGATGCATACTATTATGGAAACTAGACTCATATTAGCTGGTGCTTGTATGTTATGTATTTACAATAAAGAATTTCACAGAGACCTGAAATAGCAAATGCGATAGCGAGTGCATAGGTGTTCTTAAAGAGAATAACCCCAGGAACACCTATAATCAGAAATGAAATCAGTGCTACTATCTGGTTGCGTGTAACATCATAATATCGTTTTTGAGGAACAAATACAAATGCGATATATGCTCCTACGACCAGCCATGTGAGAATGCTGACGCTAAGTATGACAGCAATGGGATAAGCGCCCAACATTTCTTTTCCTCCAAGGAAGAGTGTTGCCCAATAGCCAACAGCAGCTACACCGAGCATGATGGCCAAGCCTATAAAATATTCATATCGGATAATCTGTTTAATTCTTTTTGTTTGGCTGGCCAGTACGGATGGGAAAAGAGCATGATTGATGTTTTGGGTGAAAGTGCGTGGAATAACGACTAATTTATTGGCTAAATCGTATATGGCAACTTCGCGCATTCCCAAAAATGTTCCAATAAGCAAAGTCGCGGTTTCAGTTTTGATTACGCCGATGACATTGGAGCCCAAAAAGGGAACAGCGTCTTTAATCATTGTTTTTATTTCTGAAAAGCGAATGTGTACAAAACGCACTTTTTCTTTCCACATCATCATGATGAGTCCTGCGATAGCGGCCACAGCAATACTTAAGGTGTTGATGAGAACAAATGAAGTAATATCGTTAGGAGATTGTATACAGATAAATATTGCAGGTACAGAGAGCAAACGGCAGCCAACACTCGTATATGTTATAACTTGCATTTTTTGTCGACCTTGGTAAAACCAATTAGGCATGAGCCATTCTCCCAATAACTGTATAAACACGAGGTAGAAAATTAGAGCGTGTTGTTGCAGAAATGGAATGTATTTGGTAAGCAATATGAATATCAGACTGGACAGCAAGACCAGTATACCTTTAATGACGTAAACACATGTTACAATGTGGTTGGTTTGGGTGGGATTGTCCTTGTATTCAACAACGGCCTTTACCGCAGGGAATTTCAGACCGAATGAAGTAAGTTCGATGAAATAGTTGGTAATGGACAGTCCGAATACATATAAACCATACACTTCGCTCCCTAGCTTACGGATGACGTATGGGTAAATGCAGATGCTAATCAACATGGAAACAATCTGTGTGATTGTCATGTGTGAATAGTTTTTAGCTGCAGCTGACTGTTTCAGACGTTCTATGTAAGGTCGGATGTCCATTCGTCCTTTTATTTGCTAAGAGCTTTTGAATAGATATCTATCAGTTCTTTACCAACGGCATCGTAGCTGTATTGCAAGCCTTGTTGTCGGATTGTATTGTTGTCGTATTCTTGGTAATGGTCCAACATCCAGATGATTTTCTCTTTCATTTGTTGCTCGTCACGGGCAGGCACCAGAATGCCGCAGTTATCAGGCACCATATCGGAGATTCCGCCGACGTTACTGGAAAGGACAGGAATACCTGTCGCGAGTGCTTCAGATATGACTACGGGTGCATTTTCGTAGTTGGAGAACATGAGTAGGAAATCGCAATTTTGTAACCATAGATGAACGTCATGAGGATTCTGTTCTCCAGTAAAGATGAGCATCCCTTGAGGGAAATCAAGTTCTTGTGCATACTTTTTTATCAATTCAAAATCAACACCTGTACCTATTAGAATCAATTCAAAATCGTTTCTCTGGAGACTGATGGCTTTTGTCGCCCTCAAGATACCTTTTACATTTTTATGTTCCTCCATAAAGCATGAAATATGTATAATACGCTTTCTGGAATGGTGCTCAATATTATTTGTAGGGGCATAAAAAAAGTCATCGACAACGTTGTTGATTTTATGATAGGTGCCTTTAATATGATGTAGATCACGCATTGTTTCTAGTAAAGAAACGGATACAGGCATAATACATGAAGCATTTTTGGCTAGCATATTTGTCAGCCATTTTTTGAATGCTGACATTTGAGCATAGCTGCCATTGATAGGTAAATAACCCGTCCAATGCTCCATTACCACATAAGGGATATGATAGCGCTTTTTCAGATAGTAGGCTATCAAGGCCGGTTTGGTGAAAACATTGGCGTGGGTGATGTCCGGTTTTCCCCAAGTCTTGAAAATATGTTTCAATCCTTTTCGAACAGCGTTACAATACCGCAATAGATTGAGGAGGGTATTTCCTGATGCCGGGTAATAGACATAGACTTCTTTTACTTGGTCAGAATATTGTTCAATAATTTCCATTTGGCTGATTTGCTTGTCTTCCTTGGCGAAGAGTACGCATACGTCAGCATAACGCGAAACGGCCTCGGCATGTTTTCTGACAAACAGACCTTCCATGGCGTCGTAACGATGTGGATACCATATAGCTGTAAACAATACCTTCATCGCTGCTTCCTTGTTTTGAGCTTATTATACCATATTGCAAAGCGGAACAGTATTTTGTAATAGCGGCTCACGCTGTAATATTCGTGTTTGGTGGTGCCGAATTGCCTGTAGGAATTGGCTATGCCTTTGACCATGCTTCCCTCAAAATCAAAGACATTGACATGCTGGCGTGCAAACTTGATTGCTTCCAGCACGTTGAGGGCTGATGCACCGGTGGCTGCATAGGTCTTGGAATAGCAGGGAATCAGATAATAGGCGGCCTGATGGTCCCACACCAGGAAAAGAGCGGATAACAATGTGCCTTCCGCATTTTTGATGGCTATGATTTGACCTTGTTGCCTTTCTGTTGCGGCCGTGTAAAGGCTGTGGAAGAACTCTTTTGAATAGCTGATAATTTTTCCTTGTTCTTGCAGACACAGCACATGGAAGTGATAGAACTCGTCGGCCGTAAGACTGAAATCGGCATGCAGGGAAAGTGCTTTTTGCAATTGCCGCTTCTTGTTTTTGGAAAATTGGCTGATTACATAATCCAGGTTGCTGAGGTCGTCAATGCGGTAGGTCCACCTTTTTTTGCAGGTGAATTTATGTTTGTCAAAATAGTCGGGTGCTTCGGAGTGGAGCGGGAAATGCTGGTAATAGTATGCCAATCTCAGCTGATTCAATTGTTGTATGATGTCATCATAGACCGATTGCCTTTGGTCCTCGGTGAGCGTGGCGAGTGTCCACAATCCGTTTATTTGTGTTTCTTGCGGGCAAACGATGTATTTCATGCCCATTCGTTTGCGTAAAAGATAGGGGAGGGCTCCTTGTATGTTTCCTTGCGGGTCAAAAGACAGGAGGACATCCCATTCCTTGCCTGTACAGACGGCTTGCATCCACCAGTATTGCATGAATAGTGGAATATCTGGCTGCTTATCGCATAATTGTTTGTATTGTTCTTTGTTGGTCATCATAATAGCATATTGGCAACTCGGTTTAAGGCAAGGACAAATTGGTCAATATCTTCCTTATTGTTGTAAAGTGCAAGTGATACTCTTACCGTTCCCGGTATATTGTAATATTCAATTAGTGGTTGGGCGCAATGGTGGCCGGTTCTTACGGCAACTCCCAATTTGTCGAGCAGCATGCCCACATCATAAGGGTGTTCATTGCCGATAAGGAAGGATATGACGCCGCTTCGATGTTTCGGCATACCAATAAAGCGCAGGTTGGGAATGCAGGCCATTTGTTCCATGGCATATTGGATGAGCTCCTGTTCGTGTTGGGCTATCTGTTCCATGCCTATGGCTGACACGTAGTGCAAGGCTTCGGCCAAGGCGATAGAGCCTTCATAATTGGGTGTGCCGGCTTCGTATTTATAAGGCAACTCGTTGAAAGTGGTTTTTTCAAACGATACGTGTTCAATCATCTCTCCGCCGCCTTGATAAGGAGGCATTTCTTCAAGCCATTTTGCTTTTCCATAAAGAACGCCTATGCCTGTGGGGGCATATATCTTATGACCGGAGAACGCATAGAAGTCTGCATCAAGGTCTTGCACATTGACGGGAAGATGGGGAATGGCCTGTGCTCCGTCAACAAGTACGGGGGTGCCGTTGAGGTGGGCCCAGTGGATGATTTCCTTAACAGGATTGACCGTTCCCAATACGTTGGAAACATGGGTAACAGCTACAATTCTTGTCTTTTCGTTGAGCATGTTTTTGAAAGCATCCAAATCCAGTTCTCCGTCGGGAGTAATGGGTATGACCTTGAGAGTAGCCATTTTCCTTTCGCACATCAGTTGCCAGGGAACGATGTTGGAATGGTGCTCCATGTGGGACACGATAATCTCATCACCCTCGTTGACATAGCGCTCACCAAAGCAGAAAGCGGTCAGATTGATGGATTCAGTTGTGCCACGTGTGAATGTGATTTCTGTGCTGCTCTTTGCGTGAATGAAATCGGCTACCGTTTTTCTGGCATCTTCATGGGCCATGGTTGCAATCTGACTCAGATGATGTACACCTCTGTGTATGTTGGCATTATAGAGTGTGTAGATTTCGTTCAGCTTGTCAAGTACACATTGTGGCTTTTGTGTTGTTGCACCGTTGTCAAGGTATATGAGCGGTTTGTCATAGACCTTGGTTTTGAGCAGTGGAAAGTCTTCTCTATATTGGCTGAAATCTTTCATTCGTTCTAATGTTTTATCCGGTTAAGAGTATCCGTAATTGATACGTTCTGTAATTTGAGCAAAGGTAGTGTTTTTTAATGACACGGCATAAAAGTGCAGTTTTTTATCTCAAACGCTTGTGGATATTAAAATGTTTTCGTTATCTTTGCGAAAAAGATAGCCGCATTGTCTGAGATTGGAAAACTCAACACATACAATTTAACTGACTGTATCCGGCTTAGTATGGCGGGCTGCGCCTTCGGGTTTCGCTTCGGCGGACAGCAGATTACAGAGGAAGTTCGGAAGGTCAAATCCTATTTTTAGGAGTTTTCTCAACAAACGCAATGCGGCTTTATTTTGTCTGTTATCTCCCTCTTATTTTTTTGTTTTGTAGGATAGTATATGCCAGGTAACGGCAATGCCAATCAGAGCAAGGAACAGAATGAGCCACGCTTTTCCATTGGAAAACCATACCATACTACACACGAGTGTGAGCCATAAGGTGGAAACCGAAACGACTTTTACATGGATGGGTAATGCCTTGTGTTCCTGAAAATCTTTAATGTAACTTCCCTGTATTTTGTGATTCAATAGCCATGTGTGCAAGCGCTTGGAACTGCGGGCCAACAGCCATGCAGCCAATAAGAGGAAAGGGGTTGTGGGCAATATGGGAACAAATATACCTATAATCCCTAATGTGAGGCACAAGAAGGCAAGGCAGATGCCTATGATTCTGACTGGATTTTTCATTTAACCCAAATCGGTCGTTAGAATATCCAATTTTCGTGGTCTTGATTGTAAGGCATTGAAAATGAATATATTGTAATCTTGATTTTCTAATGGCGGTCATTAGAAAAATGAGATTTTAAATCATTGTTTATCAGCGCATTACAATCAAGACCACAAATAATCAGCCTCTAATGACCGATTTGGGTTTAAAAACGTACACTCTCCAGAACGAATTCAATAATGGTTTTTTTGTGCTGCTCAAAATCCGGTTCCATTGTCTTGCGCATGTAGGGAATTTCCAGACCTTTTACGGCATAAAACAGAATGGTTGCCGAGAGCTCTATGTCAACATGAGGATTGGATTTGCGGTTATTACCGGATGAAAGAATGTCGGCAATCATTTTGATTTCCTTGGCATCGAGTTTTCGTCGGGCTTTCTCCACTTCATAAATGTCACGGAAGAAGTCGGAACGAAGGGACCCGTTGCGTAATACGGCGGCTTTGGCTCCTTCCAGATGAGCAGTGATGAATTCAGTCAGCTTGGCTCTGGGTGGAAGCTGCTTGTTGTAGATTTCCGTCAGTTGGTTGTCAAGTGTTTGGACCTCAGTCTGGATGACTGCCTTGTAAATGTCTTCTTTGCTTTTGAAATATAAATATAGGGTACGCCTGCCCTTGCCGGATGCATGGGCAATATCGTTCATGGTTACATTTTTCTTGCCTTTATGTGCAAACAAGTCGCGGGCAACTTCTATCAGAATATTTCGTGTTTTTGACTCGGATGTGGGCATAAATGCTCGTTTTTTGCAAAGATAGCGAAAGCCGAGCGCATAGGCAAATGCAAAGCGCAGCTTTGTGATTTGACTCTGCCGAGGCGCTTCCTGTCTTATCCAGAGATAGCGAAAGTCGAGCGCATAGGCAAATCATATTTTGTGCCATGCATGCTTTGCTATAGGGCCGCCTTACCAAAAACTATCCTTTTTGTGGCAAAAAATGCACACGGAATCTGTGTATATGGCTTATCTTTGTGGCAAATATTTAAGCTGTTTATACGATGAAATATAAAGTGTTGTTGCCAATGGCATTGGCATTGCCATTGTGTGTGTCGGCTGCAGAGTTCAGGACCGATTCCTTGTATTCCAAGTGGGTAATTGATTCGCGTATGGGAAGTTTCAACAACAAGACCAAGACGGTTGGTTTTGCCACTCCAGCCTACCCCCAATGCACTGCTACATGGGATTATGTACCGGGATTGGTGGCTAAGGGAATTTTAAAGGCATATACCCAATACAAGGATTCCACTTGGAGTGCCTATTGGTTGGAGGGCGTTAGAAATTATGCGGATGCACACATGGATATTACCTTTGATGAGTATAAGGGTAAAGACCGTCGTGATGATATTGATTGGCTGAATGCGGCAAAGATATTCTTTGAATTGCATGAGCACACCGGACAGGATATGTATAAGAAAAAGGTGGAAGATGCATGTCATGTTCTTTCAACACAGCATGGGCGTATTCAAGCCCCACTTCCAGGAGCAGGAGGCTTTTGGCACAAAGGCGGTGGATTGGTAAAGGGTTATGACAACCAAATGTGGCTGGATGGTCTATATATGGGGGCAGCCATGTATGGAGAATATGTAGGCAGATATACACCGGAAAACGAAAAGGCATGGGCTGATATTGCACTGCAATTCGACACCGTGTTTCATTACACATGGAATGAAGAGGAAAAACTGTGCCATCATGCCTGGTCGGCAGCACCATGGCAAGAGAATTCATTTTGGGCAGACCCGAAAACCGGACGTTCAGCGGAATTTTGGGGACGCGGAATAGGATGGTTCTTTGCTGCTCTGGTGGATGTGTTGGAATACATGCCGGCGGGTGTGGATGTTGGCGCTTCGGGCATTGACGCACGCACACGTTTGACGGGGTATTTGGAGAAAGTGGCCGATGGCCTGAAAGCCCGACAAGATAATGAAAGCGGTTGCTGGTATCAGTTGTTGAGATATGATGACTCGTTTGTGGCAGAGAGCTATAATGGTGTAGCATGTGGGCATGCCAATTATTTGGAAGCATCTGCATCAAGCATGTTTACATACGCTTATTTGAAGGCCATGCGTTTGGGACTTCTCGACAAAGAAAAATATACTGATACAGCAGTAAAAGCCTATAAAGGACTGATTAAGGAATTTGTTGTGGAAAATGCAGACGGGACCATTTCCATTGTCAGCAGTTGTGAGTCAGCCGGTCTTGGCGGAGGTGCGAAAAGTGGAGAGCCTAAATATAGGGACGGCTCAGCTGCCTATTATTTATGCGGTTATGATGTGCCGGTCAATGACCATACGGAAGGGAAAGCATTAGGGCCGTTCATCATGGCAAGTCTGGAATATGAACTGTTGGAAAAATAAGGAAGTGTAAGTGAGCCTTTTGGGCAGGATAGATAAAAAAGAATCGGTGCATTATGCACCGATTCTTTTTTATTATTTGACAGCTTGTTCATATCGTTTTTCGATGACATTCCAGTCAATTATGTTCCAAAGCTGTTTGATGTGTTCGGGACGTTGGTTTTGGTAATCCAGATAATAGGCATGTTCCCAAACGTCGAAAGTCAATAATGGAATCTGTTGTTTGGTAAGCGGATTGCCAGCATTAGGTTCTTTGGTAATCTCCAGTTGCTTGTTTTGGTTCACTACCAACCATGCCCATCCCGAGCCGAAAAGGCTGGTGGCGGCTGCCGCAAATTCATTCTGGAATTGCTCGAATGTTCCCCATTGCTGTTGAATGGCCTCAAGCAGTTTGCCTTCCGGCTTTTGTTTGCCTTGGGCAGTAAAGGACTGGAAGTAGAAGGTATGGTTCCATGCCTGAGCAGCATTGTTGTATATAGCTCCTTCTGCATTCTGGATAATTTGTTCAAGCGTTTTGTCTTCAAATTCCGTTCCTTTAATAAGGTTGTTCAGGTTGTTGATATAAGCCTGATGATGTTTGCCATAGTGGTATTCTATGGTCCGTTGACTGATGACTGGCTCTAGTGCATTGTGTGCATAGGGCAATTCGGGAAGTGAGAAATTCATAAGTAATAAAATTAAAAGGTTTGTCATGTGAGTATTTGTATTTATTGTATTATAACGAAATGCAAGGAATTTTGTTCGGTTTCATGTGATAATTTATTTGTTTATTTTGATGATGGCAAAATATGATGCGCGAATATGCTCTTTCTCATTTCTGAACTTTTGTTGTAAGATTTAATTGGTATATGATATGGCGATTTATATGAAGTTGCCATTTCTAAAATATTTTGTACTTTTGCTATGTTTGTTCCTTGTATTAGCAATCTATAACAAAACTATTTTCATTAAGGTAAAGCGAATAAATATTATGGAGAACGCAATGAAAAAAGTGGCTGTGGTAATACCGATATACAAACCTGAAATGACTGAGGATGAAACTATGTCATTTTTACAGGGACTGAAAATCTTGTCTTCCTATCCAATAATTATTGTTTCCCATCCGAATTTGAATCTAGATAGTTATTATAGAATTGCATTTGATAGAGGCGTACAGCTTCAAGTGGAGCTGTTTGATGAAACTTGCTTCAAGAGTATATCTTCATATAGCCGTATGATGTTGTCTGAAGATTTTTATGCTCGCTTTTCCAACTATGAGTACATATTTATTTATCAATTGGATGCTTGGGTGTTCAGAGATGAATTGTTGTATTGGTGTGATAAAGGTTATGATTATATTGGTGCTCCATTAGTAGGCAAGCAACGCTATAATTATTTTACGAATTCCTTTAGAGTAGGTAATGGTGGACTGTGCTTACGAAAAGTATCAGCATATCTGGATTATTTTAGAGGCACTAAGCCTGTATTTCCTTTACGGAGAATAATTCGTTATGCAGCGGTATGGAAAAGGCCTTATTTTAAAGCTTTTGTCTGGAAAATGTTGTTGAGTGGAAAAAATACGCCGCAGATTGTTGCTTTGAAATGGAAATATAATGAGGATGATTTTTGGAGTGGAACCTTGGATGAATCACCATATATTATGAGTAAGCCAGATCCTTATGAAGCAATGGATTTTGCATTTGAGCGTTTTCCGGCTGAATTATATAAGATAAAAAGGGAAAAACTTCCTTTTGGGTGTCATGCATGGAAGCGTTATCAGTATCAGTCGTTTTGGCGTCATTTTATAAAACCACAAAATGAAGTGGGCATTTGAGTGATTTTGTATCTTTATTGTGTAGAAACAAGCCTTGTATTCTACGTCCTTTTGTGTAAGGAATCCGTTGTCTGAAAGACAAAAGGATTAAATATAATTGTTGTTCTCAAGGTGTTGTTCTCAAGGCCTTTATGTTCTCATTGTATTATTGTTCTTTTGATAGGGTATTTGTGAAACTCTAAGAAAAAGAGTTGTTGGAGGTCATGATATATGACTAAAAAGAAAAAAGCCCTCACTGATAAGTAAGGACTCTTTCTCAATAACTCCGAGCGGAAAACGGGACTCAAACCCGCGACCCCCAGCTTGGAAGGCTAGTGCTCTATCGACTGAGCTATTTCCGCAGAAACAAGTGGGCAGTGATGGATTCGAACCACCGAAGTCGAAAGACAGCTGAGTTACAGTCAGCCCCATTTGGCCACTCTGGTAACTGCCCTTAATTTTGGACTGCAAAGATAGGCATTTTTTCTCAGATTCCAAATCTTTGTGTGCGATTTTTTTAATTCATCGGTTTCTTGATTGGTAATCAGTTTGTTATTGGGATATTGCTCTTGTGTGTGTTTTATGAATGCTTTGGAGGGTTTCGGCTTGCACTAAATTTGCCTCTGCGCTCGGCTTTCACTATCTTTGCAGCTCATTTGGGAAGAGAGTGCTATCTGTTTCCAAGACATGTTAATTTTTAGGTATTCAAGTAAATAAGAAGTATGATTACAGTGACGAACCTTGCCATGCAATTTGGCAAACGAGTATTATTTTCTGATGTAAATTTGAAATTCACAGCGGGTAACTGTTACGGCATTATCGGTGCGAACGGTGCCGGCAAATCGACATTGATCCGCATGTTGAGCGGTGAACTGGACCCGACCCGCGGCAGCATCCAGATTGCACCGGGCGAACGCTTGTCGGTATTGCAACAGGACCACTTCGCATTCGACCAATATACGGTGATTGACACGGTGATGATGGGACATGAAGAATTGTGGCGTGTGAAAGAAGAGAAAGATGCCATCTACATGAAGGAGAATTTTACGGATGAAGATGGACTGCGTGCTTCTGAACTGGAGGAGAAATTTGCGGAAATGAACGGCTGGAATGCCGAAAGTGATGCCGCCACCTTGTTGAGCAATCTGGGGGTGAAAGAGGAATTTCACTATACCCTGATGAGCGAAATGAGTGCTAAGGAGAAAGTACGTGTTTTGTTGGCACGTGCCCTGTTTGGCAAACCGGACAACCTGCTTCTCGACGAGCCGACCAACGACTTGGATATGGAAACGGTGATGTGGTTGGAAAACTATTTGGCCAATTATGAAAATACGGTGCTGGTAGTGAGCCACGACCGTCACTTCCTGGATGCAGTGAGCACTTATACGGTGGATATCGATTATGGAAAAATACAGCTCTTTGCCGGTAACTATTCATTCTGGTATGAAAGTAGTCAGTTGGCATTGAAGCAACAGCAAAACCAAAACAAGAAAGCCGAAGAGAAACGGAAGGAATTGGAGGAATTTATCCGCCGTTTCAGTGCGAATGTGGCTAAGTCTAAACAGGCTACAAGCCGTAAGAAGATGTTGGAGAAACTGAATGTAGAGGAAATCCAGCCTTCTACACGCCGTTATCCAGGCATTATCTTTACGCCTGAACGTGAACCGGGCAACATGGTGCTTGAAGTGGCTGGCTTGGGCAAGACGGCAGAAGATGGCACGGTGCTATTCAGAGATGTCAACTTCAATGTGGAAAAAGATGACAAGATTGCTTTCGTTTCCCGTGACCCGCGTGCCATGACGGCTATGTTTGAAATTTTGGCAGGACATGACAAGAATCATGAAGGCACCTACAACTGGGGTATTACGATAACCAATGCTTATTTGCCTTTGGATAATTCCGCTTTCTTCAATACGGACTTGAACCTGGTGGACTGGTTGGGCCAGTGGAGTAGCGATACTACGGAGTCTTTCATCAGAGGCTATTTGGGTAAGATGTTGTTTAGCGGTGAGGAAATCTATAAAAAAGCCAGCGTGCTCTCGGGTGGTGAAAAGATGCGTTGTATGATTGCGCGCATGATGTTGCGCAATGCCAATGTGATGATGCTGGACAGTCCGGCCAACCACCTCGACTTGGAATCCATTCAGGCGTTCAACAATACCTTGGTCAACTTCAAGGGAAATGTGCTCATGGCTTCACACGACCGTGAGTTCATCCAAACCGTATGTAACCGTATCATTGAATTGACGCCTAATGGTATTATTGACAAGCAGATGGATTATGAGGACTATATGACCTCAGAAGACATCAAGGCTTTGCGTGACAAGAAATATCAAATCTAACCTTTCTTGAGGATGGAAAAGAAACGTGTTTTAGTGGCCATGAGCGGCGGAACGGATAGTTCGGCCGCTTGCATGTTGCTGCAAGAACAAGGTTATGAGATTGAGGGAATCACCATGCGCATGTGGGAGAAACCTTCAGAGCGTGGCATGGAGGAGCCGCCCTATATCCGTGAGGCGCGCCTGCTGGCGGAACGTTTGCAGTTTCCTCATCATGTATTGAATATACAGGAGGATTTCCGCCGTTGTGTGGTCAATGATTTTATCGGTGAGTATATGCATGGGCGCACTCCCAACCCTTGTGTGCAGTGCAATATCCACATCAAAATGAAATATCTGATAGAGGAGGCCGACCGGTTGGGTTGTGATTATGTGGCAACGGGTCATTATGCCCGCATAACAGAGGAAGAGGGCGTTTATTATGTGGAAAAAGGGGCTGATGTCAAGAAAGACCAGTCTTATTTCCTTTGGGGGATCGGTCAGGAAGTGTTGAGCCGTATGATTTTTCCTTTGGGGGGAATGACCAAGGAAGATGCCCGTAATGTGGCACGCCGTATGGGATTTGTGCATATTGCCGAGAAATCGGAAAGTCAGGACATCTGCTTTGTCGATACGGACTACCGTGATTTTCTGCGTCGTGAGCATGCCACGATTGATGAGGAGGTCGGATCGGGCAACTTTGTGGATATACATGGAAAGGTATTGGGACGACACAAGGGTTTCCCCTATTATACGATAGGACAACGCAAGGGGTTGGAAATTGCTTTGGGTGAGCCGATGTACGTGCTCCATATAGATGCGGAACGCAATGAAATCATGATAGGACGCAAGGAATATCTGCAAACAAAGGAGATGCGTTTGCGCAATTGCAATTTCCCTTCGGTCGGAACAATATCCAACAACGAGATAATACATGTCAAAATACGCTACAAGAGTCAGTCAGTGCCGGCCTATGTGGAACGCATTGAAGGTTCAACGGCCTATCTTCGCTTTGTTTCTCCTATTGAGGCCATCACTCCAGGGCAATCCGGTGTGTTGTATAGGAATGAACGGGTGATTGGTGGCGGAATAATCTGTGAATAACATGGAGAGCATACGTCTGTCTGAATTGATGCAGCGGGTGGCTGATGTACTGGCATGGAACATGTCAGACGCCTATTGGGTACGTGCGGAAATCAGTGAACTGAACGTGCGTAATGGCCATTGCTATATGGAATTGGTGGAAAAGGATGACAACAGGGGATTGTTTGCCGCCAAGGTAAGGGCCAACTGCTGGGCGCAGACTTATGCACTCTTACGCGAGTATTTTGAGAAGGAAACCGGGCAGACATTGCACAGTGGCTTGCAGGTATTGTTGGAGGTGGAGGTGAAATATCATCCTGTCTTTGGACTGAGTCTGCAAATCAATGATATAGACCCGTCCTATACTTTGGGCGACCTAGCCCGTCAACGCAGGCTGACCATTGAACGCCTGAAGGCAGAAGGGGTGATTGACATGAACAAGTCTTTGGATTTGCCTTTGGTGCCCCGTCGTGTGGCGGTCATCTCTTCAGATACGGCTGCCGGATATGGCGATTTCTGCCATCAGTTGGAGCACAATCCTAACCGTTATGCTGTCAATCATTGTCTGTTCAAGGCCATTATGCAGGGCGACCGTGCTGCCGAATCCATTATTGCCGCACTGGAGCGGATTTATGAGCAAGTGGACCTGTTTGACATGGTGGCCATTATCCGTGGTGGAGGGGCAACGACAGATTTGACCTGTTTCGATGATTTTGAGCTGGCCATGCATTGTGCGCAGTTCCCTTTGCCAATTATTACGGGCATTGGGCACCAACGGGATATAAGCGTACTGGATGTGGTGGCGCATGTATCGGCCAAAACACCGACAGCTGTTGCCGAATGGATATTGGAGCGCTATGCAGAGCAGGACGGCCGGTTGCAGGTGTTGGAGCAGCGCATACGGCATATTCATCAGGCACATTTCATGCACCTGCGTCAGTACTTGGACAAATGCCAATATCTTTTGCAGAATGCATTTGCTCAACGTATTTCCAAGGAAATGCACCAGCTTACCATGGCGGGAAAGTCCATTGATATGCGTTTCATGCAGCTGCAAACCAAAGAGCGGAACCGCTTGGCCATGTTGGCGAAATCCATAGAGATGCAATTTGCCAAGCGCATGACAAAGGAACATTCCATGTTGGCTCTGGCTGAGAAAACACTGGAGATACAGTCGCCTGAACGGATACTCCGTAAAGGTTATACTTTGACCTTGCTCAACGGGAAGCCTCTTCGTTCGGCTTCCGGAGCAAAATCGGGCGACAAGATAACAACTGAATTTATAGACGGACAGGTACAGTCCATTGTACAATAATCAATTCATGCTATGGATAAGGAATCATTGATAACCATTCGTTTGCACGATATGGAGTTTTTTGCTCATCATGGTGTGTTTGAGCAGGAAAAGATAGAGGGAAATACATTTCTGGTCAATCTGGAACTTACCACCAAAGCCCCCAAAGGTTGCACCACAGACTGTATAGAGGATACGCTTAACTATCAGTACATTTATGACGTGGTAAAAGAGGAGATGCAAATCCATTCCGATTTGCTGGAACATATCAGTACCCGTATCAAACAACGTCTGTTAGCCCAATTCCCGGAGATATGTGGCCTCAAAGTGCGTGTATCAAAGAAGAACCCTCCTTTAGGCGGAAATGTACCTTGGGTCAGTGTGGAGGTGTAGACCGGCTTCTTAATCATGTCATCATATTTGGCGGCGAAATTTGGTTTTGTCGCCTTTTTTTGTTTTTATATGGCTTTGAAAATTAGCAAAAATACATTTCAATTGTTTGAAAATATATACCTTTGTGCTTTCGTTTTGTGAAAAGTCATGATGGTACATATTTATAGAAGACTTATTCTTTTGGGACTATTTATTACTTTGATTACAACCACACATGCACAACTGCAGAGTGTTACATATACCATTACCGATGTTAATTCCGTGAACATTACAGCAGGACAAGCACCCTTGCATTCACAAGCCTCCTATTCTCAGACAGGTAGTACTGTAGGAAAGATGGCGGCAGAACAGAGCACAACGTTGATTTTAAGTGGATATGAAGGATATACCATCAAGAAGGTGGTGTTGAGTATGCATTCCGATAAAACTCAAGGAGCTGGCGGATTGGATGTGAAAGTGGCTGATAGAAGAATCTGTCAGATTCCAACGAGTGCTAAATTTGATAGTAAATGGTGGCGAGAGGTCTATTTTAATGAGTACTTTATCGATGTTACGCCTACTATGCGTGATACGCTTTATGAAATAAAGGAAGGACAGGAGGTAACCATCCATATTCTGGCATCACATAATCACCTTTATCTGGAAAGTTATACTTTGTACTATGAGAAAGTGGTTTATCCAACTTATCAGGTTACTTATGTAGTCAATGGTCATAGAACAACGCTCGAGTCAAACCAACCGTTTGCTGAAATATTGCCTTTGTCGCTTTCAAATCCGATAACGGAAAGTGATAAAGTATTTGTTGGTTGGGCTTCAACAGAGGCTCCGACCTTTCCCGATGATTTCATAGACCTTTCCCAGCGTCCTGTTTCCGATACAACCCTATATGCCATTTTCGGAATGGTGGATTATCAGGAAGAAAGTCTGTACACTTCTTTGTCTACTAATGACCGTAATGAGGAGTGGGAATATGCCAGTTGTGAGAATTTGAATACTCTTGCTTATTTCGATATTACCCCTAATACGGAGATTTTATCTCCACCGCTTTATCTGCCTGCCATAACGTCTATTAAGGCAGATTTGGGTTTTCGGGACTTTACGGGAGTGGAACTTCCTGTACTCGTTAGCGATGAAGCCGGTAGTGTTTTGGATATTTTTCATGTAACAAGGTCGGATTATTTTCTTTATGAATTGACTCCTTCATTAATCTCTGGTAAGGCTTATGGGCGCTTGTGTTTCACCATCGATGCTACTGTAGAGAGTATGTTGGCACAAAGCGGAATGAAATGCAGGGAAATACATGTTTACTGCAAACCCTATTCTTTCAGCGAAATGACTTCCCTTGTTTCGGGGGCGCACATTGTACATGTGTCTGCCGATGGTTTTACGTTTGAAGCCGGACTCTTAAAGACGCAAATGACTGCTGTACAATTGCAGAAAGGAGCGGAGCAACCGCAGCAAGTAAACTCTTTCCTGTTGAATCCCGATGGTACATATTCGTTGGATTTTCCTTTTCAAGTGGAAGCCGGTGAGCATATAACCATACGTTTTATGGATGCGGACAGTCAATTGCTGGAAACATTGTCGTTTGTAATGCCTTTGATAGTTACTACCGATAAGGTATTGACCGATGTGCCGGAATGTGACATGTATATTCAGAATAAGGCTACTTGTACAATTGCTGAGGATATGACGCTCAATCGAGTGGAAATAGAGCCGGGGGCAGCGTTGCTTGTCAATGAAGGTGAAAGTCTTTCTGTGGCTTCCTTGCGTATGTGCTCCGAAAATGATACGGTGGCCCGTATTTATCTGAAGGGTACCCTGGAGAATCGTACGAACAGGCTTGTTTTTGATAAGGAAATGGACAATCAGGCGTTCTATTTCTTCTCTTTGCCTGATACTTGTGGCTTGTCGCAGATTACTTTCTCTTCAGGAGAACCGGCTGTTCATGGTACTGATTATTTGATTAAATATTATGATGGTGCGCAGCGGACCAGCAATCAAGGCCTGTCGTCTAATTGGAAAGTGCTTTCTGATACGGTGCTTTATCCTGGTGTGGGATATGTCATAGCAGTTGCAGCGCCTAATGGCGCTAAGCAAAAACTGAGCTTCTTGCTTGACTATAATGCGGCTACGGCAACTCATAACAAGCGGGTACGTATTTATCCGCATGGGGCACAACGGTTTCATGACAATGACTTGGCTGCACACCATGTGGGTTGGAATTTGGTGGGCAATCCTTCCTTAGGGGTGATGGAAAACGAAAGTGGAGTGTTCTATTCCTATAATGATAATACAGGCGAATCACAAACCATACCTTATTGTTCCTACCCGATAGAACGGGGAACAACCTATATGCAGAAAGAATGTGTGGGCGATTTTCCAGCTTTCACGGCTTTCTTTATTCAGATAGGTGCCCAATCGGATGAGGAGACGCACGATTATTTTTTTCAATGTTTGCAAGAGGATGTGCAAGGTGAATTTCGAATGGCACAATTGGAAAGGAGGGAACCTATGAAAGTGACCTTGCAAATTTCCCATGATGGTGAGACAGATGAGACGACAATCTGGTTGGATGATGACTATACGATGGAGTATGAGATTGGAATGGATTTGGAGAAAATGATGGGTCTTGCGTCGGTTCCTCATATTTATTCCATTAACGAAGGGCTTAGACAGGCTTTTCTTGCGTTACCTACTTCTGCCATGCAAGCTCTATCTGTAGGAGCCTATTTCCCTTCAGTAGGAGAGTACACCATAGCGATGCATCCTACAGAAAATAATGGAATGACAAACCGAAAAGTGTTGTTTACGGACCTACATGCGAATCGTGTAATAGACCTCGTGCGGCAGGATTATACATTCAATGTGGACAATGTAGGGTTGTACAATCGCTTTTTGCTTTCTCTTGAAACCGACTCG